>NZ_JBAPXX010000068.1:0-24633 GCF_049284435.1 Acinetobacter sp.
GTGATAAAATTCGCTTAGTTTCTTCAGCTGGTACAGGTTATTTCTATACCACGACTAAGAACAAACGTACTATGCCGGAAAAAATGGAAATCAAAAAATTTGATCCAAAAATCCGTCAACACGTAATCTTCAAAGAAGCTAAAATCAAATAATTTTAGTTTCTTTAAAAAAACGACCTTTGCGGGTCGTTTTTTTTTGCACTTTTTTTATCCGGCTTGATAAACTTTCTGCATATTTTGGCACTTTTTGTGCTTATTTCCCAGCAAACCTAGCTAAAGGAGTATTTAGTGCCACATGACGTAGAGCTCATTATATTACTGGCTGTTGGTTTTGGCTTAGCTTTGGTCTTTGGCTATCTCGCTGCACGGCTACGTCTTCCCCCTTTGATCGGTTACTTAATTGCCGGCATTCTGATTAGTCCCCACACGCCCGGTGTAGTCGGTGATATTCATCTGGCCAACCAGCTGGCAGAACTTGGCGTCATGTTCCTGATGTTTGGCGTCGGGATGCATTTTTCCCTGAACGATCTGATGCAGGTACGCCGGATTGCCCTGCCTGGTGCGATTTTACAGATTGCAGTTGCTACCTTGCTCGGGGTCGGAGTTTCGATGCTGTGGGGCTGGAGCTTTGGTTCAGCGCTGGTCTTCGGCCTAAGCCTGTCCTGTGCCAGTACCGTGGTTCTACTCAAAGCGCTTGGTGATCGTGGCCTGCTCGATTCGATCAATGGCCGAATTGCTGTTGGCTGGTTGCTGGTCGAAGATCTGGTCATGGTCTTGGCGCTGGTACTGTTACCTGCCACTGCGGTGCTTTTAGGTGGGCAAGCGCTGGAAGGTGCAAGCAATGAGAATATCTGGCTTACCTTAGGTATCACCCTGCTCAAAGTCGCAGGCTTTATTGCTTTCATGCTGATTATTGGTAAGCGATTGATTCCAATGATCATACGGGTGGTGGCACGTCTCGGTTCACGTGAGCTGTTCACCTTAACCGTAGTGGCAGCTGCCGTCTCGATTGCCTTTGGTGCCTATAAGGTCTTTGGCGTTTCTATGGCGCTGGGTGCTTTCTTTGCCGGGATGGTGGTGAAAGAATCTGATTTCAGTCATCGTGCTGAAGAAGAAACCTTGCCACTGCGTGAGATTTTCTCGATTTTATTCTTTGTTTCCGTCGGCATGCTGTTTGATCCGCGCATTTTACTGGAACAGCCTCTACATGTACTGGCCGTGGTCGGGATTATCATGATTGGTAAAACTATTGCTGCGATGGCACTGGTGCTGTTCTTCCGTTATCCGATCAATACCGCCTTGACCGTCGGTGCTTCGCTGGCACAGATTGGTGAGTTCTCCTTTATTTTGGCTGCACTCGGTGTTTCGCTCAACCTGCTTTCGCTGGAAGGTCAAAACCTGATTCTGGCAGGTGCCTTGATTTCGATTACGCTTAACTCCTTTATCTTTTCCGCGATTGAACCGGTACAGAAATGGATTCGGGAACGCTCGATTCTTGCCCGCTTACTGGAACGCAGTGGTGACCCGCTGGCGATGTTACCCGATGAAGTCTCACAGGATTACCTGCGCGATCAGGTGGTCATTATTGGCCATGGTGAGGTTGGGCGTCGCATTACCCGTTCATTGATGGAAGAAAACATCAAGGTGGTGATTGCCGAAGAAAACCGCGACATCGTCGAAAACCTACGTGAGAAAGGCATTGCTGCGGTGTCTGGTGTAGCCACTGAAGCTGGAGTACTGATTCAAGCACATATTCAACATGCGCGCTTACTGGTCATCTCCCCTATGGATATCATCGATATTCATAAAATTGTCGACATTGCCAAGACCTTGAATCCACAAATTCAGGTACTGGTCTGTGCAGAAAGCAAGGAAGAAGCTGAAGCCATTCGTCGGGATAATGTCGGTGCGGTTTATTATGCCAAAGAAGAAATGGCGAAGAATATGAGCAATCATATTTTGAACCAGATCGAGATCGCGCATCAACATACACCTTCTCATTAAAGTTTTTCTTTGAATAAACACTGAATAAAAAAAGTTGCCGGATCTGGCAACTTTTTTATGGACATCGATATATCTCTGAGCAAAAGTTCAATTATCACACTGTGTCCAGTCTGCTCATGACCCAAATTTTAAAATACTGATTTCTTTATCTTCATTTTTATATCAACATTTTTGTGGTACTTAAAATCTGCCCAATTTAATAACCTATAAAACTCAAAAAGCACACCGAGAGTGTGCTTTCTAAATAAATTTCAACGATTAACTCATATACTTTGGTTCTTCATCCAGAACTTCAGCCTGCCATTCATTGACCTGCTGTTCCAGCAAACCATAGAGTGCTGCCTGAATCATCTGTTGCGCAATCACAGGAGTCTGCTCTCCAAGTAGAGCTTTCACCTCATCATTAAACTGAATCATGACCAAAGGCTGTTTATGTGAGCCTGCATTGCGTAGAGCCAACGCGCCACCTTCAAGTTGAACGAGTTCTAAAATCGCGTCTTGATTACCAAATAAATCTTTCAACTGTTCTATAGACATATATCCTCCATGTTCAACATGGTGGCAAAGCGCCGGGTGCACTTTGCATCATTAGAGTAATTGATATAGGGTTAAAAATTGCAATTTCAAGTATAGGCGATCCGATTAAAATTCAATCATCTCATTACGAAAACCATCAATTAATTGCGTCAGGTCACGATGCCACTCTCTCAATATAGCAGTATCAGGTAACCACGCTTGTGGTGTCTGTGTGACTTTAATGATGAGATTTGAAGAAGTTTCGTCTTCAGGCTGTGGTGCACTCGGTTCGGGCGCATACTGGCACAGACGGTAAGCACGTTTCATTTCAGCAATGAAATCGCTCTTGGACAAATGTTGCAGCACCGCCACTTCTGGCGAAATTTGGCCTTTGGCCGCCATCAGTTCTTCGATCGATTTTAAGGTCGGATGAGGATCATTCAGGCGATAGTAACGCACCAGTTCCTGTAAAAATGCTAACAAAGCACCATGCAAATGAAACACAGTTGCTTCACGTTGTGCCTGAGCCTGTTGTACATGTTCGGTTTGCTCTGCTTGCTGGCAGGATAGACGGGCGAAATACAGTTTTTGATTGGTACGGTCCGCATGATAGCGAGCAACACGGGTCATCGAGATTTCCTAAGGGTTAAAACAAATTTTGGCTTTTATAAAGTAAAAGGTTCGCCTGCATTTCGCAATCAAAAGATGTTTAGACTGAATCAATCCAGCACTGAAATTCAGAGCATTGAGCTCACTGATTAAGTACGGCGATACTAAATTTCGACCATAAAAAAGGAGCCTATCAAGTGCTCCTTTTTTGAGTTTAAGCCTGAGGCTTATCTTCTGCGGCTTTCACGCGGATCCCATGTCCGTGCAGGCGTAAAGTGTTCAAGCCTTTAATGGCTTTGACTGCTTCACGGCCATGTGGCATTTCTACAAAAGCAAAACCTTTTGATTTGCCTGTTGCTGCATCAAGCACCAAAGTACAGGTCTCCACTGTGCCATATTCCTGGAACAGTTTCAGCAATTCGGCTTCTGTGACCGTACGTTCTAAATTACGAACTAAAATTTTCATCTTACAACCTTAAGAAGATAGGCAAAAAATATCAAAAAGCACGCGCCTACTCTACTTTTTGCATGAAACAACTTTGCCATAGTTTAATCGAGATCAATCCCAAAATCTAAATTAATCGACTTGTGTTCAATCAAGGCACTTTTTACCGTTTGCTGCCGGGTCTTGTAATGGGTTTCCGTGGTACATAAATGCCGGGTGAGATCATTCAGGAAATAACTTTCGACTTTACGTCCCTGTTCATCGACCGTTTCCCGCGCCCAATGATTCAGATTCTGTTTGGTCAGAATTAATTCATTTTTTGCCCGGGTTAGCGCCACATACAGCACACGACGTTCTTCTTCGACATCATCAAAGTCGCCTTGAGCACGCGCATGCGGGTAATTTCCCGGTGTGACATTGGCTACATAACATACATTTTGCTCGGTGCCTTTGGCCGAGTGAATGGTGATTAAGGTCACTACATCATGATCCGACTGGCGTTCAATTTCCGAGATTGACACCGGATCCAGTACATATTCCTCTAAAAATTCACTCAGCTGCGAATGCTTGGAGGCCAGCTGTTTGACCAGTTCAAAATCACTCTGGCGACGTGGCCAGTCCTTTTTATAGTTTTCCGCCAACTGAGATTCAATCGCCTGAATCGCAAGACTGACACAGGCTTGCACTTCGCCTTTGAGCACATTCATCTGCTGCATGATCAGAATGGTTTCTAGCGGTATCTTGCCAAATTTTTCCAGCTTATCTGCAATCGCTTCCATTTCCGGTTCAGCCAATAGCTGCTGTGACAGCTTGCTGGCACCCACATCACCCACACCATTCCACAGGGTTAAGAAACGCATCCAGGCGATATCATCCAATGGATTGGCCACCACGCGCAGCATGCTGAGCAAATCTTTCACATGCGCCGTTTCCAGCAGCTTCATGCCACCAATAAAGCGATACGGCACATTGGCCGCGATACAGGCCGCTTCAATATGCCGTGCGGCAAAGCTGGAACGAACCAGGACCATATGCTCGCCCCATTTGCTGCCTTGCAGATAATGGCGTTCTTTAATATCAATCGCAATCCATTTAGCTTCATCAAACTCATTCGGGAAAATATGCATACGCGGCTTTACACCTTCTCCGCGATAAGATTCCAGACGTTTGTCATATTTGATTTCACTTTGATCCAGCAGCCAGTTGGACAGATCCAGAATTTCCTGGGTCGAGCGATAGTTTTTTTCTAATTTAAAAATCTGCGCATCTGGAACACGTTCTTTGAAATGATGAATATTTTCAAAGTCTGCACCACGGAAGCCATAAATCGACTGCGCATCATCACCAACACAGAACAGGCTGATCCGATCTTTGAGTGGTTCCAGCAAAGCCCATTGCAATGGATTGGTATCCTGCATTTCATCGACCAGCATATGCCGGCAGATCGAAGCCACATAATCGACCAGGCCTTCGGACTGAGCCAGTGCTGTCGCCACTACCGCCAGAATATCGTCATAGTCCAGAAAGCTGCGCGCCTGCTTACGTGCTTCGTACTCTTTCATAATCTCGGCAATCTGGTCTTTGAGAGCCAGATATTCCGGCATCTGTTTTTCCAGTGCCAGACTCAGCTTTTGCCGGGTATTCCGTGCAAAAGAATACAGGTCACATAGCTCCTGAGGCTTGGGCAGATGATTGGGATTTTTCTTGTCATCACGACCGCGAATCAGGCGGAACATCATCAGCTGGTCATCACGATCAATAATTGAAAATTGTTCCAGGCCAAAGGCTTTCGGAATACGGCGTAGCAGATACATACAAAAGGTATGAAAGGTCGAGGCCCGAAGTCCTTTGACTTGCTCGCCGAGTGCCAGTTCGACACGTGCCACAATTTCACTGGCCGCACGGCGGGTAAAGGTCAGAATCTGAATCTGGTTGGCAGGCACGCCCTGCTCAATCAAGTAAGCTGCACGTGCTACGATGGTTTTGGTTTTGCCACAACCTGCCCCGGCCAGCACCAAACTGTGTTTTGCTTCTGTGGTCGCTGCTTGCTTTTGTTGGGGATTTAATTCGTCAATCAGGTTGGCTAAACTCATTTTCACTCATCATTTGGTGGATGTATGTAGTTTAACAGATCGCTTCCAGAATTATGGCTTTTCAGTTGCCCTGAAACTGTCTCCAATTTTATTTCTTGATTTAATATTACCTGATGACAGGGCGTGCTGGATTGCAGGAGAGAGAAATACTTTCACTCTGTCAAAAGATTTTTGACTATCTCAGTGACAGCTTTCTCCAAGTTCATTTCTGCATTTTTTAAGGCTTCTTCTAAAGGGTAATCTGGTGGATTAATACCGATAATCTGGCTAAATCCTGACTCAAACAAATCCTCAATTCCTTCACCGACTAGACCCGCAAAAGCAATTACCGGTTTATTAAATTGCTTGGCGAGCTGTGCCACCCCAAAAGGGGTTTTGCCCAAAGATGTTTGACTATCAATTTTACCTTCACCCGTTAGGATATAATCTGCTTGCGCTATTTTTTCACCCAGTTGAACCTGTTCAATCATCAGTTCCACCCCGGAACGAATAGAAGCCGCAGTGAATGCCATTAAACCAAAACCCAGTCCACCGGCAGCACCCGCACCTGCAACATGACGATGATCACGGCCAATCTGCCCAGCGACTACATCGGCGAAATGACCAAGGTTTTGATCCAGCTGCTTGACCATTTCAGGCGTTGCCCCTTTCTGTGGTCCAAAGATTATCGATGCACCATTTGGTCCACACAGCGGATTATTGACATCCGATGCAATCAGTATTTCAGTATCTGCTAAACGTGGATCCAGTCCAGATAAATCCATTGATTTGACCTGATCTAAGTTTCCACCACAGACCTGAATTGACTCTCCCGCATGATTTAGAAACCGCACACCCAGTGCTTGCGCCATGCCCGCACCCGCATCATTGGTGACACTGCCACCTAAACCGATAATGATTTTAGTCACCCCTAAATCCAGTGCCTGTTTGATCATCTCTCCTGTACCATAGGTGGAGGTCAACATCGGATTACGCTGATCAGGTTCCAGTAAATGCATACCATTGGCCTTGGCCATTTCAATCACCGCGGTTTGGCCTGCATTAATTAACCCCCAATAGGTCTGAATACGTTGCTCAGATAATGGCCCTGTTACTTCACATGAAATCTGCTGTCCACTTAAGCCTGAAATCAGTGCATCGACCGTTCCTTCACCACCATCGGCCATTGGCACATGAATGATGCGGGCATCCGGAATGACGTTCTGAATACCGCTTTGCATTGCCTGACAAGCCTGTACAGCAGACATGCTTTCTTTAAACGAGTCAGAAGCAAGTACAAAGGTGAGCAGCATGGTGTGATCTTTTATCCATAAATGAAGTCTAAATTGTGGATAAATCCAGCAGTATCCACAAGTCTTTATTTCCAATCCAGTTCAATTGCAGTTATCTCATTAATCAAGGTTTGATTTAAAGATTCTGGCATTTTACTGGTAGTTTGAGACACCGGAATATATCCTGCCATCAGCTCCGCCTTGGCCTGCGGAAATAAGGGTTGCTGATCTGGAAATGCATAACCCAGCGGATAAATCGGTTGGCCTGTCGCTAAATCATATTTATCCGAGGCGCCAAAGGCATGCAGTAATTCATGGACCAAGACAATTTTATTCTGTTCAGTCTGTTGCTTGGATGCAAATAAATTCACCGAACCAATCCGGCCTTTTTGCAAGGCAGTTGAATGTTTCAATTGCTTGGTCTGCATAGGGTCATAGTAATTTAAAAATAAAGTCACATTGGCTGAAGGATCTGAACTCTGTTGCTGTTTCCAGGCATAGAACCGGAATTTTAAACTCCACAAAACTGTATTGATGAGTGAGGCTTGCTCAGGGACTTTGGGTGGTAGAACTTGAAGCTCACGGCCTAAATTAAAATAAAAATAAGTCGGCTGTCCGCGATACTGCTGAGCTGCTTTTTCCAGATATTCCGGTGCTCCATTCAAGTCCTGACTAGACAGTTGCTGGATGTATTGCTGTGTGGTCGGTAATCCATCAGCATTAATCGGATGCAGCAAAACAATAATCGGCTTTGACCAGTTCTGGTTTTGATCCCGATAGGCATTGACTGCGACAATCAATAAGATGATTAATAAAATCAGAATTCGAATCTTTTTCCACATAACGATTACACACTCTGTTTTTTCATTTTTCTTAAATACATCTGACTCATTTCTATTTTTGTTTCAAATAAATTTAAAGTTTTTATTAATCCTGACAGTTTAGCTCTACCATAATTACGAGAGTCGAAATCAGGCTTTACTGCACTGATATACTGCCCGACCATCCCTAAATTCGCCCATCCATTATCATCGGCATTATCTTTTACAGCTTTATAAATTAAATTAAGCGTAGCTCGATCCATCCCTTCAGGTAACTGAATTTCCTTTTGCACAGATACGGTTTTTTGTCCATTAGTCTTGATAATCTCCGAAACTTTTTTATCTATTGATCCTGTTTCTTCACCATCTTCATTATTTTTAATTTCACTATCTACAAGTAAGTTTTCGATATAAATGAACTTGTCACAGGCTTTCTTAAATGCTTCAGGCGTAGCTTTTTTACCAAAGCCATACACAATTAGACCATTTTCACGAATACGGGAAGCTAACGGTGTGAAATCGCTATCGCTGGATACGATACAAAATCCATCTAATGCACCTGCATAAAGTAAATCCATAGCATCAATGATCAGGATCATATCCGTCGCATCTTTACCCTTGGTATAAGCGAATTGTTGTACCGGAGTGATGGCATGAGGAAGGAGTACATCTCGCCATTTCTTTAAAGTTTCGCTGCTCCAGTCCCCATATACACGTTTGACACTGGCAATTCCATATTTCGCAACTTCTTCCAACACTGATGAAATCGCGTTGATAGAAGAATTATCCGCATCGATTAATACAGCGAACTTTTTTGTCTGAATATCCACATTCACCCCAAAATATTATTTTTAATTTTTTGTATAAATGATTCTGACATAAAAAATGCCGACTTTCGTCAGCATTTTTTTGAATCTTAGAGTTTAGGCTTCAACCCATTTTCCGTCCTGATAAACCAGAGACCATTTGGTTTGCTTGCCTTCTGCAGTTTCCGAACCAATATATTGTGACTGGTTCTTACGACTAAATTTCACCAGAGTCGGATTACCTTCCGGGTCTACATCTGGAGCCTGCAAGATAAACTGATACTTTGGATCAAGCTGATCAGCAACAGAACGAATCTCGGCCACTTTCGGTGCACGGGTTTCACGCACTTTTGGGAACTTGCTCGCCGCCAGGAATAAACCGGCTGCACCATCACGCAGTACGAAGAAATCGTCATGCTTGGCAGAACGTAAATGTTCCATCTTGATCGGATCCACACGTGGAGGCGCAGGCTGACCGCTCTTTAAGACTTTACGGGTATTGTCACAACTGGTACAGGCAAAATATGGTCCAAAACGCCCGGTTTTTAACTGCATTTCACCATCACACTTGTCGCATGGAATGCTTGGGCCATCATAGCCTTTAATTTTAAACTCACCTTCTTCAAGTTCAAAACCACTACAGTCCGGGTTATTACCACAGATATGCAGTTTACGACCGCCATCAATGACATAGCTGTCCATAGCAGTTTCACAGATTGGACAACGCTTCTTCGACATCAGGTCAGCGGTTTCCGCGGCCTCATCATCAGACAATGCAGCCAGGGACTCAACTGGTGTCAGATTCAAAGTTCCCTTACAACGCTCTTTCGGCGGCAGGTTATAGCCTGAACAACCCAAGAATACGCCTGTGGTTCCGGTACGGATCTGCATCGGACGGTCACATTCTTTACAGTGTACCGCATCCACTTCTACAGGCTGATTACGGCGCATACCGTTCTCACCCTGTGCCGTGGTCAAACGCTGCTTAAAATCGCCATAGAAGCTATCTAATAACTCTTTCCAGTTACGCTCACCATCTGCCACTTTATCCAGCTGACCTTCCAGATCTGCGGTAAAAGCATAGTTCATCAGGTTGCTAAAGTTTTCATCGAGACGATCAGTGACGATCTCACCCATCTTCTCGGCATAGAGACGACGGTTGTCCAGTTTCACATAACCACGATCCTGAATGGTCGAGATAATCGCAGCATAGGTCGATGGACGGCCAATGCCTTTTTTCTCAAGTTCTTTGACCAGTGAGGCTTCGGTAAAACGTGCTGGTGGTTTAGTGAAATGTTGAGATGGATCAAGTTTCTCAAGTTTAAGGACTTCACCGACTTTGACCGCAGGCAATAAAATATCGTCATCGGCTTTATTAGCACCACGCACGCGGGTAAAACCGTCAAAGACCAAGGTACGGCCTTTGGCTTTCAGTTCCACGCCACTGGCATCCACTAAAATGGTAGAAGACAGGTATTCTGCCGGAGTCATCTGACAGGCAACAAACTGGCGCCAGATCAAGTCATAGAGGCGCTGTGCATCACGCTCAACACCCACCAGACTGTCACCTTTTAAGCCAACCATGGATGGACGAATTGCCTCATGCGCTTCTTGTGCACCCGCTTTATTGCCATAACGGTTCGGCTTGGCAGGCAAATACTTCTCGCCAAATTCAGATTCGATATGCCCACGCACCATACTCACTGCATCATCACTCAAGAATGTCGAGTCGGTACGCATATAGGTAATGAAACCGGCTTCATACAGGCGCTGCGCCAGCATCATGGTTTTCTTCACAGAAAAACCGAGACGGGTACTGGCTGCCTGTTGTAGCGTTGACGTGATATAGGGTGCACTTGGATTAACCTTGGTTGGCTTATCTTCACGTGCAGAAACCGTATAATCCGCATCTTTGATCAGGTTTAATAAGGCATCAGTTTCGTCTTTGTTGCGCAGCTTGAGCGTTTTGCCATTTTGCTTGACCGCTTCGAGACGAATATCATCTTTTTTCGATTTGGTATCGGCAAACACCTGCCAGTATTCTTCAGGAATGAAAGCACGAATTTCACGTTCACGCTCGACCACCAGCTTCACCGCAACCGACTGTACACGGCCGGCCGACAGACCACGGGCAATCTTTTCCCATAGCAATGGCGAAATCATAAAACCCACGACACGATCCAGGAAACGGCGTGCCTGCTGCGCATTGACTTTATTGGTATCCAGACGTGATGGATGCTTAAAGGCATCCTGAATCGCGTTTTTGGTAATTTCGTTAAAGACCACACGCTGATAACGCGAATCATCACCGCCGATGACTTCTTTTAAATGCCAGGCAATCGCTTCTCCTTCCCTATCCATATCCGTTGCCAGATAGACTTCGTCGACTTGCGATGCCAGTTTTTTCAGTTCGGCAACCACATGTTCTTTGCCAGGAAGGACTTCGTATTTGGCTTTCCAGTCATGTTCCGGATCGACACCCATGCGGTTAATCAACGCATTCTGTGATTTTTCAGCTTTTTCTGCATCCGTCAGTTTGGTACGTGTCGCCGGTTTTTTCTCTGTCGATTTTGCAGAACCGCCAGTCGGCAAGTCACGCACATGACCCACCGATGACTTTACGATGTAGTTCGGACCAAGGTACTTATTGATTGTTTTCGCTTTTGCAGGCGACTCCACAATCACTAGGGCACGCTTGCTTCCAGCGTCGGGAGACTTCGCTGTGCTGCTTTTTGATGTGGACCGAGGAGCGTTCGCCATAATTAACCGTTAATCCTGTTTATTTCTAAATTAAAGTTCAGCCAAAGCGTGTAACAGTGCTTTGATGTCGTCGAGTTGGGTCGCTCTTAAATCAGCTTCTTCATCCCAATACATGCCGACACAGTTGGCCTGCATATCAATAGCATAAATGCCTTTTAATGCAATGGGAAAATCTTTAAATTTCTCATCACCCTGCACGATTTCGAGTTTATTATCGACAACACGGGCGCGCATCAAGGGCAAACGCGCATCTGGCATCAGCACACTGTAGTACGCCACCATACTGGCACGACTTTCAGTGGCCTTCGGGATTTTGGTCCAGTCCGGTGCCACCACCAGACGTGGATGCAAACCCATTTTACGGGCTTTGTCACGCATCAAGCCCAGAGCTTTTTCCCGGGGACTTACACGCAACCCGAAAATCGACCCTATGACGAAAATGATGATGACCACCGTCACCCAGATTCCAGTGTTTTCCATAGTTCAACCTTTATGTTCTATTATTAGAGTTGCATAAGCAGAATATAAAACGCAAGTTTGCACGATAAAATTAATTCAGGAACATTTCATGACTATATAAAATTTCGTGACCATTCCAGTAAATATAACCTTTCTCGATCAGTTCCTTAAGCAGCAAGCGAATGTCCGATTTTGGAAATAACTGTTCCAGTAAATCACGCAGCTCATAAATATCTTTGGGTTTATCGCCCTGCAATTCACGCAGTTTACGCGCCACTTCCAGTTGCACCGGATCGATCCGACCGAAGTTCTTGAACAGGTCTTGCTGGGCTGACTGGATCGGAGATTGCAGTGTTTCGGTGGCCGTTTCTTCTACTTTTAACGGGGAAATAACCTGATCCAGTTTTGGATTTTCAACCGGGCTTTGTTCATCCAGATTGAGTTGCAGCCATTGTTTCAGGACTTTTTTGCGGAAGCTGATTTGCTCATCATAGCGTTTGACTATTTTCAGGTTAATCAACATGCCGACCACATGCTGAGCTTTTACCGGCATCACTTGCAGAATATTCGCCACTGAGTTTTTTAGGGTTTCCACCGTATTCGGTTTGCCACTCATTTTCTCTAACGCATCACAGTATTTTTTCACCAGCTGCAAAGCGGGTTTGTTCTTGATGGCGTCCAGACTGGGAAGATGATTTTTAGGTTGATCTGTTAGAATGTTTGTCTCATCAGGCTGAATCTGAATCAGGTGACACGGAATATCAGAAGCTTGCAGCATCTGCTGCAACATCTCGCAACTGTCCATCGCCGAGATCAATTCAACCTCGGTTTCCGGCTCCAATAGCGCCATAAGCTGACCGACAATTACCGCATATTCATATTCTTTTTGTGGCGATTTAGGCGTGTCCAGCACCACCACCTGACCACTGCTAATCCAGCCGGCAAGCTCGGTTAAATCCTCTAAGGAGAATTCAAATTTCCCGGCACAGCTAAACAGATATAAAGTCGAGTAATGCGCCACAATCTCACGCATTAACTTGGCTGTTGGAAAATTATTTTCGAGGTCAAGGAGAACAACTTTTGGGTGCATGGGACGCAATTCCGGAATGTACCTGAGAGCCCGTATTAGAGTAGGAAGTGAGTGAAAGGTCAAATAATTTTACGACTGAATGGGTGCAGGCCTGTTTCGGCAGGGCCGCCTAACCGCATTTTATGAAATGCCTGCAAGAAATCTGTTTGCAAACGCAAATGTGAGTTTTCAACAGGAAAATTTCTTTTGCGCTTGATGATCGCGCTGCGCTTTATTACTTTTATATGCATGTTTAATGCAATTTAAAAGCCAATTCAAAACAAAAATATTTCCATTTTTGAGTCTTATAAATTGGCTTATCTTTATTTTTCAATAAAAACCCTTAGATCAGCTAAGGGTTATTGATTAAATCATTGGTTGCAAATTAATAATGTGGTGGTCGGTCTGCAACCGGATCAAATTCTGCAATCCCTTCAGACATATCTGAGGACTCAACACGTTGATATAACAGCGTCATTTGCTTTTTCAGGTCAGCAATTTCCAGGGTCTGTTTAGCCACCTGATCATTCAACTGTTCAACTAAATCGTCTAAAAATGCAATTCGCACTTGCAAATCTTCAATGGGTGCGGAAAATGACGCCTGATCATTTAGATTTTGTTGTTTAGTCATTTAAAGTCCTCATTGGGGATTTCAGGAAACATTATGGCCTATATTACCCTTAGGGATGTCCAACTTGCGTTTGGTGGACCCGCCCTGCTCGACGGCGCGAATTTTAACTTGGAACGCGGCGAACGAGTGTGTTTGATTGGCCGTAATGGTGAGGGTAAGTCTACCTTACTTAAGCTGATTGAAGGAAGTTTACTGCCTGACAACGGCGAAGTTTCATTACAAAACGGTATTACTATTTCAATGCTGGCGCAAGATGTACCGATGGATTCAGGCAAAGTGGCTGATATCGTGGCAGATGGTGCCGGTGAAGCGTCGGAAGTGTTGCGTGCTTATCATGCTGCCAGTGAAGCCTGTGTACTAGGTGACATGGACGCCTGTGATCGTATGGGGAATCTGCAACACAAAATGGATCAGCTGGATGGCTGGGCGCTGGAAACCAAAGTCAATTCGATTTTAAGCAAAATGGGCCTGGACCCGGATGCAGATCTTGCCGATTTGTCCGGTGGTCGTAAGCGTCGTGTACTACTGGCACGTGCTTTACTTACCCAACCCGATGTGCTGTTACTAGACGAACCGACTAACCATTTAGACGTTGAAAGTATCGAATGGCTGGAAAAATTCCTGCTCGATCAAAACAATTTGACCTTGTTGTTCATTTCTCATGACCGTGCCTTTGTCGATAGCATTGCCACCCGTATTGTTGAACTGGATCGCGGTCAACTGCGCAGTTATGAAGGTAACTATTCACGTTATCTAGACCTGAAAGCCCAGCAAATGGAAGCTGAAGAAAAGCAAAATGCGCTCTTCGATAAAAAGCTGGCTGAAGAAGAAGTCTGGATCCGTCAAGGGATTAAAGCCCGTCGTACCCGCAACGAAGGCCGTGTCCGTGCCCTGAAAGCATTGCGTGAAGAATCTAGAGCACGTCGTTCGCAACAAGGTAAAGTGACGATGGCGACTCAGGATGCCAACCGTTCCGGCAAACTGGTGTTTGAAATCGAGAACCTGAGTGTGAAATTCGGTGACAATCCACCGATCATCAATAATTTCTCTGCACTGGTATTACGCGGCGATCGTATCGGTCTGGTCGGTGATAACGGTGTCGGTAAAACTACACTCATTAAAGCCATTCTGGGCGAGCTAGAACATGGCGGTACGGTGAAAACCGGTACGCAACTTGAAGTGGCCTATTTTGACCAACTCCGTAATGCACTGGATCTGGAAAAATCAGTCAAAGATAACGTGTCAGAAGGTTCTGACCATGTGGATGTGAATGGCAACCGCCGTCATATCTATAGCTATTTACAAGATTTCCTGTTTTCACCAGAACGTGCCCGTACACCAGTCAAAGCTTTATCCGGTGGTGAACGCAACCGTATCCTGCTGGCGAAACTGTTACTCAAGCCATCGAATCTGATTGTGATGGATGAGCCAACCAATGATCTGGATATGGTGACTTTAGAGTTACTGGAAGAAATGCTTGGTGGCTACAAAGGCACCCTGCTGTTGATCTCGCATGACCGTGCCTTTATGGACAACGTGGTGACATCAACTTGGGTCTTTGATGGTAAGGGCAATATTGACGAATATGTCGGCGGTTATCAGGATTATCTTGAACAGCGTCCGGATCAAACCGTGGTTGACCAAAAAAGTGCCGTGAAAAAAGCCATGGCCAAAGCAGAAGCCGAGACTGCGCCGGTCGCTGCCAAAAAAGTTAAACTCAGTTATAAAGACCAACGTGCACTCGAGCAACTTCCAGCTGAGATGGAAGCGCTGGAAAAAGAGCAGGCCGAGATCAATGCACAACTGGCTGATGGCTCTTTATTTGTGACTGATTCTGATAAAGCACTGAAACTGTCTAACCGTTTATCCGAAATTGATGAGCTGTTACTGGAAAAATTAGAGCGCTGGGAAGAGCTGGACAACCTAAGCAACGGCTAAATACTCCCCGAGCTTTTACTCAAGCATCTGTATTCATACAGATGCTTTTTTATTTCAATAATCTTCTCTGTTAGACTGCACTTAATCTTTTGGCCCTATATTGTTTTATGAGTACTCAGCCTGCATATCAACCCGGTGAATTTCAATGGTCATTCCTGTTACCTCAATACTGGGGCAAATGGCTGGGCATTATTTTCCTGATGATTCTGGCGATCTTACCTTGGGCCATTCAGCATCGTCTGGCGTCCCTGCTAGGCCAGCTTTCTTTTAAATACCTAAAATCACGTCGTGAAACGACACTTCGCAATCTGGAAGTCTGTTTTCCTGAATGGTCTAAAGAGCAGGTACAGGACAATGCCTGTCAGGTGTTTATCGATCAAATGCTGGGTGTGTTTGAGACGCTAAATGCCTGGTACAGTCCCAAATGGTTTCAGGGTCGTGTCAGTATTGAAGGACTGGAATATATTCAGCAAGCGCAAGCTGCAGGCCAAGGCATGCTGTTATTAGGCACGCATTCGACCTTGCTGGATGCTGGCGGTTATCTGTGTGCACAATATTTTGATCCGGACGTGGTTTATCGCCCGCAGAATAACCCGCTTCTGGACATGGTGATTTACCGTTGTCGCGCTACGATTTATGCCCATCAGATTGATCATGATGATATGCGCGGTCTGGTACGCAACCTGAAAAATGGCCATGCAATTTGGTACAGTCCGGATCAGGATTATGGTTTAAAACAAGGCGTGATGGCACCTTTCTTTGGCGTGCCAGCGGCAACTGTGACCGCGCACCGGCGTTTACTGAAAATGACCAAAGCGGCTGCGATTCCATTATATTTCTATCGTCATGGCGATATCAAAAATCCACGCTACCATGTACTGATTGAACCGGCACTCGAGAATTTCCCAAGTGATAATGAAGTTGAAGATGCCACTCGCGTGAACCTGATTATTGAACAGCAGCTCCGCATTGCACCCACCCAATATATGTGGTTCCACCGTCGTTTTAAAACACGTCCTGAAGGTTATAAATCAATTTACTAAATCTATTTGATTACGGGATTTGAAGAGCTCTAGCTTAAAATCATGTTAATGACTCGTTCCCTGACAAATCCACATGGCTTCCGTTTCTCCCGCACGCGTGAAGCCTAAGGCTTGATAAAAGCCTGTCGCCTGCTGATGAAATCCTGAATAATATTGCAGCATGTTTTGCATGATCAGACGATGCAAATGTTGTAAAGATTGGAGTAAAAGTTGTGTTTTTTCAGCGGTAGATCATTGATTCATACGATAGAGCTGAAGTACTTCCGATTGATTGACTAAATCATTACTGGCAATGACAACTTCAATTCTGCGTTCTCAACATATAGAATTAAACTAAAAAATTCATT
Organism: Acinetobacter sp.; assembly: GCF_049284435.1. GTDB lineage: Bacteria > Pseudomonadota > Gammaproteobacteria > Pseudomonadales > Moraxellaceae > Acinetobacter. The sequence goes on from NZ_JBAPXX010000068.1 coordinate 16,812, forward strand.
TTAATTATCAATAAATTAGAAAAATAATCACTTGAAATAATTTAACCCGAGCTCTACATCCTGTAAAACTCGGGTTAATGAGGTTGTGCTTTCACATATTATAATTCGTTCTGCTTTTTTGTGATTTCCCTTTCAGCATCATATCCATGATGTTTTCATTCAGCTTCGTCTTCCTTATGAGAATATCCTTTCTCGACTCCCTGTGCTGATAAACCTAGAATACCCAGATTACTAATCCCTGCCCATTCGCAAGAAGCGGAAACTGCTGTAAGCAATATCGTACACTTTTCTTCTAAAAAGCTAAGAGATTTTGCCCCCTTCTTTATATGCCAGAGCAACTTCATCAGTGACTATTTTTTCCTCTTTCTCTGCTTTCTGAATGCCTTCCTCTATGGCTTTTTGTGCTTCCTGCTCATCTTCATCAGTTTGTTCTAATTCTTCCTGAATATGTTCGAATACCCGACCGGTTTGTAAAACCAGAAAGACCGGAAAATGGTCAGAACCTACATGCGGTAAACGTTCCATGTGTACCAAGGCAAAATCGGTACTGTGAAAGACGTGATCCAGTGACCAGCGAAAAAAAGGATAATCTGCGTGAAAAGTATTCACATAATGACGCCCTACCCGCGGATCCAGCAGCCCACTAATACGTTGAAACAGGCGTGTGGTACGTGACCAGGCCACGTCATTCAGATCGCCCATCACGATACAGCTTTCATCCAGATCTTTAATCTGATCACCGACAATCAGCAGTTCAGCATCACGTAAGGTGGAATCCTTGGCCTCGGTCGGACTGGGTGGTTTGGGATGCAGACAGTAGAGCTGTACCGGTTGTCCTGAGCGTAAGATCACCGTGGTATGAATTGAGGGAATTTCATCACTCAGAATAAATTTAACCTCGGTTTCACTGAGTTCAAGCTTGCTATAAAGATGCATGCCATACAGATTATCCAAAGGCACAGGCACGCGATAAGGATAATCAGCTTCAATCAGTGAGAGTGCATTTTGCCAGTTTTGATCGGTTTCCAGAGTTAAAACCAGATCTGGCTGATGAATCTGGATCTGCTCGATTAGTAAATGATACTTACTATTGGTGGTCAGAACATTGCAGACCATCAATGAGATTTGCCGCTGCGGATCTATTTGATCCTGCTTGACTTGCTTGACCTGTTTTTTCCAGACAAAGGTATAGGGCAATACCATTTTCAGCTGATAGGCCAAAGCCGCCATCAGCCCTATAAAAAGTAGCTGATTCAACCAGTTCCAGGGATGCTCCAGAACCAAGAACAGCACAAAGGCGATAAAGCCTAATACCAGAATTTGTAAGCGTGGAAAATCCGCACCCCGAATCCACCATTCATCGCGTGGTATCAGTGACCAAAAACTTAACCAAATGACAATGATTGCCAGAATTTGGATAACCCATATCATAAACTGCGCTCTTAATTAAGTTATTATTTTTTCTAAAAGAAAAATGACGTTATCAATTTTGTATGTATCATAAAGCAGATATTTCGCTCAAGAATATTGATGTTTTGATTGTGTAGCTCTTGCAGTTGAGTCCCTTTTTGGTACACTCGAATCCCTTTTGATTTTTTAACGCACCGAGGCAAAGTGACATGAAAGTAGGTCTGGTCGGTTGGCGCGGGATGGTCGGTTCCGTCCTTATGCAACGTATGGTTGAAGAGAATGATTTTGCTCATTTTGAGCCATTCTATTTCTCTACCAGTAATGCAGGCGGTGAAGCGCCGGCATTTGGCGGTAAGACTGCCCCAGCACTTATGGATGCTTCAGACATTAACAGTCTGAAGCAAATGGATGTCATTATTACCTGTCAAGGTGGCGACTATACCTCTGAAGTTTTCCCGAAACTGAAAGCTGAAGGCTGGAATGGTTACTGGATTGATGCAGCATCGACCTTACGTATGGATGATGAAGCCATCATCGTACTTGATCCGGTCAACATGCACGTGATCAAAGATGGTCTGGTCAAAGGCACCAAGACTTTTGTCGGCGGCAACTGTACAGTTTCCTTGATGCTGATGGGCTTGGGCGGTCTGTTCCAGAACAATCTGGTGGAATGGGCAACGTCAATGACGTATCAGGCCGCTTCTGGTGCTGGCGCGCAAAACATGCGTGAACTGATCAATGGTATGGGTTATTTATATAACAATACCAAAGAGTTGCTAGATGATCCGCGTTCTCCAATTCTGGATATAGACTCTAGAATTGCTGAATTACAACGTGGTGAAGGCTTCCCGTCTGCAAACTTTGGCGTTCCTTTGGCTGGTTCATTGATTCCTTATATCGACAAGCAACTGGAAAGCGGCCAGTCGAAAGAAGAATGGAAAGGTCAGGTTGAAACCAACAAGATTCTGGGCAACCAGCAGATCGTGCCAATTGATGGTCACTGCGTGCGTATTGGTGCCATGCGTTGTCACTCTCAGGCACTAACCCTGAAATTGAAAAAAGATGTACCTTTGGATGAAATCGAAGACATCATTGCACGTGCCAATGACTGGTCTAAAGTGGTTCCAAATACTCGTGAAGCATCCATGACAGATCTGACGCCTGTTGCTGTAACAGGTACTTTGACCGTTCCAGTAGGCCGCCTGCGCAAGCTGAACATGGGTAAAGAATATCTGGGTGCGTTCACTGTAGGTGACCAGTTACTTTGGGGTGCTGCCGAGCCGTTACGCCGTATGCTGCGTATTCTGATTGATTATAAAAATGCCTAATATCCTTTGGATATAAAGCCAAAAGCCGATCTTTATTGATCGGCTTTTTTATGTAACTATTGCGTAAGTATTTTACAAAAAACAAACATCCCGTTAATCTATAATTTTCGCTATGCGATAATGACTGAGCTCACGATTAAGATGACTGTATATAACAAATTAAAGCTTGCCATTTTAGCCATTGTCACTTCACAAAACATTTATGCGATTAATGTAGATCCGGTTCAGATTCAGTCTGCCCCTGGGGAATTACTCTATGCAGAAATGACCTTTCGGCAGTCTGATATCAATTTGCCGATTGAAGTCAGTCTGGCTTCACCTGAAGATTTAATCTCGATGGGAGCATTTCATCAACCACCCGGTCATTTGAACTTTTTTACCCGGCGCAGCAATAACGGCACCGGAGTCATTACCATTACCTCTTCACGGCCAATGACAGAGCGCGAGCTGAATATTATTGTCAAAATCAAGGAAGGCAATGCCGCACGTCTGCAACATATCCGTACGCCCTTACAAGCTAAAACCGATTTATTAAAAGCCAGTCTCAAACAGAATGAACGCCCACTTGCACCAGTTGTTGTCATCAGTGAAAAAGATATTGCACTCAACTTACCCCTAAGTAGCCATTACAGTACAGCAGCTTCCACAGCCTTAAATAAACCAGCGGCTCTAGAAAAGCCGTTGGCATTGCAACGCACAGCACCACCTAAATTATCGAACATTTCCATTCCTAAAACTACATTTGCGCCAGCTGTAATGACATCAAGTCCAGCGATTCAGGCTCAAGCGATCGCGCCTGTACTTAAAAACGAGGCTGTAACTGCACCCGATACTAAAGCCCCAGTTAAAACTACAGCGACACTTTCAGATTCAGTAAAGACCTCACAAGAAACTCTTGCATCGCCGACTCCTGCAGCAGCTTCGACTACAAACAAACCGGCTAGTACGATGCCAACAAATCAAAGCGCATTAGCACCAAATAAAGCAGATGTGCAGGAAGCTGTAGAGTCCCGTTCTGATCATCAAACCGCCTCCAGTGATCCATTGGTGAAGAAATTTGCTGAGGAGCAAGCCAGAAAATCAACTGGATCAGCCAATCCGGTGAAAACTCCGGCTCCAGTGACTGCAAAAGCTCAACCAGTCAAAGCAACTCCGAATCAGACTCAACCTACTTATGTAGTTCAATCCAATGAGTCACTGTGGGGGATTGCATCACGAATTGCCGAACAGCAGCAGCGCCCGGTCAGTGAAGTCATGCAGCAAATCAAAAAAGACAATGAGCATGCCTTTATCGGAGGAAATGCCAATCGTCTACGCAAGGGTGCTGCATTGAACTTAAATACGATTCATACTGCACCTGCGCCCATTAAAGTCACTGTAGCAAAGCAGACCGAGCTACCGTCTAAGCCTGCTGGCAAGACCAAATACCGCCTGAATCAGGCAGAAATGAGCCTAGTGGCTGAGAACCAGCGCGATTCCGGGCAAGTTTCTGCAAACCAGAACACAGAACGCAATCAAACATCAAAGGAATTGTCATTAAAAGTTATGACAGGCCGAGAAAAAACCGTTAAATTACAGAGAAACGTAACTGAATTAGAATTGGCACTCAATCAGAAGGATCACAGAATTCAGTTATTAAATGCGCGTCTGGCCCAGCTACAACAACAGCTCAAAGCCCAACAAGCAGATAAGAAGCCAATTAATTAAAAAGTTACACATGACGATTTATTGGGATAGGCGAACTTAAACTACTCTATCCCCAAGGGGTAAAACATGCTGATTTATGTGATTCCATTAGTGATATTGATCATCGTATTAATTGTCTTTAAAAAACGACAAGATGCTCAAGAATCAGATAAAGCAAAAACTAAAACGGTAAAAGCGAAAAAACCTGGCTCTGCTTCAAAAGCTGCCCCACAAAGAACCACAGTGGTGGAGCCAGTCGGGGTCACAAAAAAATCAGCAACGCCATTATCAGCAGACACACGCAAGAAAATTGAAGGCCTGATTCAGGAACGTAATTTTTTTGCGGCCGAAGCACAGATTAACCAGGCACTGAATCGGGATAACTCTCAACATGAGCTCTATCTGTTGTTATTGGATATTCATATCTTACAAAAAGATGAGTTTGCGATTTCACAGCTGCTTAACCATATCCGTTCTTTGCATTTAGATGAGATTCTGGCACAAGCTGAAGCAAAACAGCGTGAATTTGAACAATCTTCATCTGCTGTACAAGATACCATTGATTTTCCAAGTGCCCAGCCTAAAACTTCTTCTGCGCAGGAAGCTGCTTCAACTTCAGATGCCTTTGCCGATCTGGTTGCACCGGCTCCTTCAAATGAACTGGCATTTGAACAATTACAGCAGGACTTTCAACCAAGTAAATCGGCTGCTGCCGCTGTAGAACCTGTAGCAGATATTCAGCCACTTGAATTTAATTTTGAACCAAAGACTACCCCAGTAGAAACACCAAAAGCTGAAGAGGCTCCTGCTCCTTCTGTAGATTTTGAATTTCAGAGTACATCTACAGATATTCAAACTACAGCAGTAACAGAAACGGCACCTGTCTTAGACTTTAAACTGGATTTGGAACAATCTGCTCAAGTAGAAACAGCGCCAACGGTGACTGAGGAAATCAAGCCTCTAGATTTTTCATTCTCACTTGACACATCTGTACCAGCAGCTGAAAAAACTGCGGTGCCAGCGACTGAGTTTGATCTGTCCAGTTTGACAGCTGCAGCACCTGTGGCAGAGCCGGCTACACAAACCAATCTATCAGACATAGATTTTAAATTAGATCATTTAGAAACCACGCCAGAAGCACCTGCTGCGACAGCGATGAATTTCGATCTTCCTGCTACGCCAGCTCAGACAGCGATCAATCAACATGATCCGCTGGCGCAATCTTTCCCGGAATTACTGGACATTAATGAAGCAAGTCTTAACCTGGACCTTGCCCAGCAATATATTCAACTCGGTGCCTATGCCGCTGCCCGTGAAATCATTGCCGAGCGAGAAGCTGAATATATTCCTGAGCAACAACAACGCGCCGAGCAATTACTGAATCAAATCGCATCTTGATGTATTTCGATTTACACTAAAGCAGTCAATAATTGGCTGCTTTTTTTATGATAAAAAATATTGCATTAATTTATATGGGCGGCACATTCGGCTGTGTGGGAGACCCTCTTGCACCGATGCCTGCTGATTTATTTATTCCAAAACTCGAACAACTGCTTGCAGAGCAGTATTTTGTTGAATGCCATCATGCACCCACCATTAAGGACAGTAGTGCCTGTACAGCAACCGACTGGTTGCAACTGGTGCAGTTTATTCAGCAATTGCAATCGCGGCAGATCCAGCATTTTGTGATTATTCACGGTACAGATACGCTGAGTTATGCCAGTACAGTACTGGCACATTTTATTGGAAACTCTGCACATGTGGCGCTGACCGGTAGCCAATATCCGCTGCTGAATGCTCAAGACAATGAACAGCGTGAATTTAGCGATGCCCTGGATAACCTGAAATTTGCACTAGATTCCGTCAGCGAATGTAGCGCCGGGGTCTATCTGGCATTCCATCATCAGCTGCTACATGCGCAAACTGCACTGAAACAGCATACTACCGAGTTAAATGCCTTTTCAGGTCTTGAGGCCAATATTGCAATCCAAACCAGTCAAGCGTGTTATCAGATCGAAGCTGAAGATATTGCGAAAGCGGCTGGATTTAACTGCATGAGCATTATGATGCAGCCGATTGATCTTACCCAGCAGTTGAATAACTTGAACAATCTATTGGCTCGACCACCACATTTTTTATTTCTGCAAGGTTTTGGTACTGGCAACCTGGCGGTCAATGACGCCATGATTGCACTCATTGATCAACTCTATGAGCAGTGCTGTATTTGCGTCTTGACCACCCAAGTGCCTTTTGGTGCGACGGATCAGCGCTATGCCATTGCCGAATGGGTGAATCACTGCAAAATTTTGCTGAATGAAAGTTATGGACATGCGGATCTGTATGCAAAAGCCCTGAAAATGTATTTACAATACGACACTGTAGAGCAATGGCATCGTCATTGGTACGATCAATAAGGTTTTGAGGTCATTATGCAGCGTTTTGCGGTGGGAATTGAGTTTTGTGGGATGCATTATCGAGGATGGCAGACTCAACAGCCGGGAGTTGCAAGCGTACAGGAAACCATTGAGAAGGTTCTGAGCAAAGTTGCCGATCAACCGATCCTCTTGCATGGTGCCGGCCGCACGGATGCCGGGGTACATGCGACCAATATGGTGGCACATTTTGATACCGATGCCCTGCGTTCTGAACGTGGCTGGCTAATGGGCTGCAATAGCCAACTCCCGAAAGATATCTCGATCCAGTGGATCAAAGAAATGGATCACAGCTTCCATGCCCGTTTTAAGGCACAGGCGCGCCGCTACCGCTACGTGGTCTATAACCACCCTGTCCGCCCGGCATTGCTGCATAAACAGGTCACCCATGTCTATGCACCGCTTGATGTTGAACAGATGATATACGCCGCGAAAAAGTTTGAAGGCACGCATAACTTTGAAAGTTTCCGCGCTGCAGCTTGTCAGTCCAATCAACCTATCCGTCATGTCAGCCATTGCCGCCTGATCCAGCATGGTCAATATCTGGTATTGGATATTCAGGCCGATGGCTTTCTGCACCATATGGTGCGCAATATCATGGGCTGTTTACTGGAGATTGGTCAGGGCATGTATGCTGCCGATCATATTGATACTATTTTCGCTGCCGAAGATCGTAAAGCCGCAGGCGTAACTGCGCCAGCAGATGGTTTGTATTTTATTCATGCTGACTATCCGGCGCAGTTTGAATTACCGGAATTCCCCTTAGGGCCGCACTGGCTGAATATGCCGGAATAATTTTTAAATTTTTTAGAATATTTACCTCCCCTAACCCCTCCTGAAAGGCATAGGTATCTACACATCTTTAGGTACTTAATGCAATTGTTGCGATTTCATTCAGTTCATCTATTGAATATTCCGAGAGCAGTTGAAGAGTGTTCAGTAAAATCGAAAGTCCTGCCAATATTG
>NZ_JBAPXX010000069.1:0-23664 GCF_049284435.1 Acinetobacter sp.
CAAATATATAAATATAAGCTTTTTAGTCGGATTTAAAAACCAATAAAATTACATAAAATAATAAAAAATATTTAGAATAAATTTTAACTAATATAAATATATATCTAGTATTTTCAAATGTTTATAAATATATATTTATTTAAACTATATCGTCTATTTATTTTTTAGTTACAATAGATTAATAATATATAACAAGTCATATAATAGGCTTAGTCGAATGAGCTTAGTTCCCAAAAATCTAAACCAGAAAGTGGTTAGAGAAATAACTGCTATTTTAATTATCAAGGTTATTTTACTCATGATAATTAAAAATATCTGGTTTGATGCGCCTACGATTCCTAAAAATTTTGATAACCAAGTCGCCGAGCGTATCGCCGGCAATCCTTCCCAAATCCAGGAGACACGTTGATGATTTCTGAAAGCGTGGTCGATCTCTCGCGGTTCCAGTTCGCTATGACCGCGATGTATCACTTTATTTTTGTTCCACTGACGCTAGGTCTAGCATTTCTGCTTGCCATTATGGAAACCACCTATGTGATTTCCGGCAAAGAAATCTATAAAGACATGACCAAGTTCTGGGGAAAACTGTTTGGTATTAACTTTGCCTTAGGGGTAACCACAGGCCTGACCATGGAGTTCCAGTTCGGAACCAACTGGGCTTATTACTCGCATTATGTCGGTGATATTTTCGGTGCACCGCTGGCAATTGAAGGTTTGATGGCCTTCTTCCTTGAATCGACATTTATTGGCTTGTTCTTCTTTGGTTGGGATCGCCTGTCCAAAGTGCAACATCTGGCAGTGACCTGGCTGGTGGCTTTAGGCTCGAACATGTCCGCACTCTGGATTCTGGTCGCCAATGGCTGGATGCAAAACCCGGTCGGTTCGGCATTTAACTATGAAACCATGCGTATGGAAATGGTGGACTTTGCTGCACTGATCTTTAACCCGGTCGCTCAGGTTAAATTTGTGCATACCGTATCTGCCGGTTATGTCACAGGTGCCATCTTCGTACTGGCCATTTCAAGTTTCTACATGCTGAAAAAACGTGACCTGCCTTTTGCACGACGTTCTTTTGCCATTGCAGCCATCTTCGGGCTTGCTTCTACACTTTCGGTGATTTTACTGGGTGATGAATCAGGTTATGAGCTGGGTGATGTACAGAAAACCAAACTGGCAGCGATTGAAGCAGAATGGGATACCCACCCTGCACCTGCACCATTTACTTTGTTCGGGATTCCGAATAAGGAAACCATGACTACAGATTATGCAGTGAAAATTCCTTATGTGATGGGTCTGATTGCTACACGCTCTACGACTGAACAAGTCACGGGTATTAAAGACCTGCTGGTTCAGCACGAAGCGCGTATCCGCAATGGTATGGTGGCATATTCGCAACTGGAAAAATTACGTGCTGGTGATCAGTCTCCAGAACTGAAAGCAGCTTTTGAAGAAATCCAAAAAGACTTAGGCTACGGTCTGCTTTTGAAAAAATATACGCCAAATGTCGTGGATGCCTCTGATGAGCAAATCAAAGCAGCTGCTAAAGATACCATTCCACACGTACCAAGCCTGTTCTGGGCATTCCGTGCCATGGTGGCTTCCGGCTTCCTGATGTTGCTTCTATTTGCACTGGCAACTTTTGCGGTCGCAAAACGCAATGCTGAAAACAAACCATGGTTATTGAAATTTGCATTATTTGCACTTCCTCTGCCTTGGATTGCTGCCCAAACCGGCTGGTATGTAGCAGAAGTAGGTCGTCAACCTTGGACCATTGGTGAGGTATTACCGACGCATCTTTCAGCATCAAGCTTAAGCACAGGCGATGTATGGGGTTCGATCCTTGCATTGGCAGCGTTCTATACCGTGTTACTGATTATTGAGATGTATCTGATGATCAAGTTCTCACGTCTTGGCCCAAGCTCACTACATACCGGTAAATACCATTTTGAAAAGCTTGCAGCTGCAGAGAAGGCAAATGGGGAGACTCACGCATGATCGAATATGAATTATTAAAAATCATTTGGTGGGTGCTGGTCGGCGTATTGCTGATTGGCTTTGCCCTCACCGATGGCTTCGATATGGGCTCCATGGCGATCATGCCATTTGTGGGCAAAAATGATAGTGAACGCCGTGCAGCGATCAATACCATTGCTCCACACTGGGACGGTAACCAGGTCTGGTTCATTACTGCCGGGGGTGCTTTATTTGCTGCCTGGCCAATGGTTTATGCAACAGCTTTCTCTGGCATGTATTGGGCATTATTACTGGTACTATTTGCCTTATTCTTACGTCCGGTCGGCTTTGATTACCGCTCTAAACTGGAAAATACCAAATGGCGTAATTCCTGGGACTGGGGTTTGGCCATTGGTGGTGCAGTTCCGGCATTAGTCTTTGGTGTAGCGTTCGGTAATATGTTCCTCGGTGTGCCTTTTACCTTGGATGAAACTGTACGTTCTACCTACACAGGAAGTTTCTTTGCCCTACTGAATCCATTTGCGATTGTGTGCGGTCTGGTCAGTTTATCGATGCTGTGTGCACATGGTGGTGCATGGTTAATGCTGCGTACTGATGGTGACCTACGCCAACGTTCTGCCAAAGCAACGCAAATCATGGGTCTGGTTTATCTGGTTACTTTCCTGGCTGCAGGCGCTTGGCTGTACTTTGGTGGTATTCAAGGTTATAGCCTGGTGATGCCTTTTGATACCAATGGTGTGGCCAATCCATTAGCCAAAGAAGTGCTGACCAATGCCAATCCAGGCTGGATGAACAACTACTCGACTTATCCAATCACGATGGCAGCGCCTATTGCCGGCATTCTGGGCGGATTCATCATTGTACTGGCCGCAGGCAAAAACAAGGCTGGCCTAAGCTTTCTGGGTTCATCTCTAGCAGTCATCGGTGCAATCCTGACTGCGGGTTTTGCCCTGTTCCCGTTCCTGATGCCATCTAGCCTGAATCCGACAGTCAGCCTCACCATGTGGGATGCCGTATCCAGTAAAAATACCTTAACCGTGATGACCGTTGCGGCAGGTATCTTTGTTCCACTAATCCTGATCTATACCACTTGGTGTTATTACAAGATGTGGGCTGTGATTACCAACAAACACATTGAAGATAATTCACACAGCCTGTATTAAGGCGGTGTGCTAAGGAGACAAAATTATGTGGTATTTTGCCTGGATTCTAGGTGTACTGATGGCGTGTTTTGCCAGTGTGATTGCTGCAATTTACATGGAACAACACCAAGACCTGGATGAGGAATAAAACATGACAGATGTTGCGATGGAAACCCAGATTGTTGATCGAAAACCGAATAAATTTGCGATGATGATTTCCTGCCTTCTGGCCTTTCCTCTCGCAGCAGTGTTATTGGTTCATCCAGCTGCAATGCTGGATGCCAACGGTGAGTATAGTCATAGTGCCATGATGTATATCATGATTGGTATTTCTGGAGGCTTTGTACACGGTGTCGGTTTTGTACCTCGCCACTGGTTCTGGAAATGGCTGTTCAGTCCATTTCTGGCATGGCCTTTAATGATCTGGGGCTATTACACCTGGTTCCTCAGTTAAAGTATGAAATTAAAAAAGCCCTCACGTGAGGGCTTTTTTAATTTCATACGAATTCTAAAGTATTCTTCTTTTTTCTTCTGACCAAAACAGGATTTCTAAGACAACTTATTTTAAGTGTATAAAAAGCCGGAACAAGTCCAACTTTTAGAATGATTTATCGATGAGTATGAATCGACATCACAATTCCCATCCCGGCCAGCATGGAAATCACCGCCGTTCCGCCATAACTCATCAGCGGCAATGGATCTCCCGTCACAGGTAAAATCCCGCTGACCATGCCTGAGTTTAGAAATACAAAAAAGAAGAAAGTCAGTCCCATGGCTCCAGCATATAAACGGCCAAAGTTATGAAAGCTGTTTAAACCAATCATCAGACAGCGAATAATAATGGCGGTGAATAAACTAAACAGCAGGAAAACACCGATAAAACCAAATTCTTCGGCATAAGTCGACATAATAAAGTCGGTATGATGTTCAGGAAGATAACCTAAATGTGATTGGGTACCTTCGGTATAGCCTTTGCCCGTGGAACCGCCTGAACCAATGGCAATTTTGGACTGGATAATATTCCAGCCTGCACCCAAGGCATCCGATTCCGGATCAAACAGCGTAGTAATACGTTTCTTTTGATACTCTTGTAGTACGAACATCCATGCAACGGGTGCTGCCACGGCCAGTGCTGCCGCCGCACCGCCAATCAGACGCCACGACATGCCACTCAAGAATAAAACAAAAATACCAGGAATCACCAAACCAATATTCAAGTCAGGCTGCAGTGCCACCAAAACAAATGGTATGCCCAATAAAATCAAAGCCCCGACAATATGCAAAAATTTGGGAGGAAACGGCTTACGTGCAAAATACCAGGCCATCATCAAAGGCATGGCAAATTTCATCACTTCACTGGGCTGCATACTGCCAATTCCAGGTAAAGTAATCCAGCGCGTTGCACCCAAGCGTTTTTCACCAATTACAAAGACAAGAAGCAGCATGAAGATCCCGAAGGCATACAGGTATGGACTAATCGCCTGATAGACTTTCGGTGGAACCTGCGCACAGATAAACAGCAGCACAAAACCAATCCCAAAACTGATGGCCTGACGAATCACCATCCCAGAGTCTTCAGAGGTCGCACTATACACCACCATTAAACCCAAGATTGCATTAAGAACGAGAAAGCACAATAACCAGGGATCAAGGTGCAACTTGGTCCATCGTGATGAATCTTGCGGGTTAATACTACGTCCATCACGCAAAGAATGACGTAAAAACCGATACTGCTGTGAAGGTATCATTGGCCAAAAGGTGAAAAAGAATGATGGCAAAATTATAAGTGAAAGCTATAGCGAATAGATCGCTATAGCCAGATTTATTCTGCTTTTATTTAAATATTATTTGAATATATTTTTAAGCCTGAGCCTGTAAAATCAGCTTAGCTAGTTCCAGATCATCTGGATAGGTAATTTTAATATTATCGGAACGCCCTTGTACTACACTCACCGGCTCACCAATATGCTCCAGTGCGCTGGCTTCATCGGTAATGATCGCACCATCTTTCAATGCCTGTTGAATAGCACGCTTTAAGACTCCCAGTTTCGCCATTTGTGGCGTTTGTGCCTGCCAGAGCATCGAGCGATCCACTGTTTCCTCAATATCAAAATTGGTTACTACACGCTTAAGTGTATCTCGCACCGGGATGGCCAGAATCGCAGCCTGATCCTTTGTAATCGCCATATTGACCAACTGTTGCAGACAATCCTGACTGACACACGGACGCGCCGCATCATGGACCAGCACCCAGTCATCTTCAGAAGCGATTTGAGATAAATAGTTCAGTGCGTTCAGCACCGAATTCACCCGCTCTGCACCGCCCAGACAAAAATGGGCTTTCTCCAGCCTGGAAAATGGCAGTGTTTTCGCCACGTTGTCCTGTTCACCAATCACCAGGACATAACCAGTCAAAGGCAGTTGATTCAGACGAGCCACCGTATGTTCAAGAACAGTTCGCTCTTGAATCATCTGATATTGTTTCAGTTCTGTTTTGGAGAAACGGCTACCGGAACCTGCCGCTGGAAGAATGACCCAAAGTTTAGGGTGTGGTTGGTGCTTCAGCTGACTCATTGGTTCGCAGGTCTACTTTAGAATTAGGATTAAGATAGATCGGTTTATATTGAGTACTGATCGTGCTCATTTGAATAAAAGTTTCGCGTGGCTTAATCAGACCAAGATCTAAACGCGCATGTTCTTCGATGGCTTCAATACCATTCTTCAAATCATAAACTTCTGCCGCCAGAACGCGATTACGCTCTTTCAGCTCATCATTCAATTCCATTTGTTGCTGGATTTTCTGGGTCAGTTGCTGATGATCATGATAACCACCTTCACCAAACCAGTATAAATATTGAAACCCTGCGATCAAAATGATCGCAAGGCCCAACAGTACTTTACTCACAGTCGAGTCGAATACATTTAACATTGACATAAGTCGCTTAGTTCAAACCTTTGAACTCAGCTTTACCGCGATATGCAGCATTAGTCAATTCTTCAATACGAAGTAATTGATTATATTTCGCTACACGGTCAGAACGGCAAAGTGAACCAGTCTTGATTTGACCTGCTGCTGTACCTACTGCAAGATCAGCAATCGTTGAATCTTCAGTTTCGCCTGAACGGTGTGAAATCACAGTAGAGTAACCATTTTCTTTCGCAAGATAGATGGCATCTAAAGTTTCAGTCAACGTACCGATCTGGTTGTATTTAATCAGAATCGAGTTACCAACTTTTTCGTTGATACCACGTTGCAGGATTTTAGGGTTAGTCACGAACAGGTCATCACCTACCAACTGGATCTTGTCGCCAAGAATTGAAGTCAGGTAAGACCAGCCTTCCCAGTCAGATTCGTCCAGACCATCTTCAATCGAGATAATTGGGTACTGGTTTACAAGACCTGCCAAATAGTCAGAGAACTGGTTGCTTGTGAACGCTTTGTTGCCTTCGCCCGCAAGAATGTACTGACCATTTTTGTAGAATTCTGAAGATGCACAGTCAAGTGCAAGCATGATGTCAGAACCTGCTTTGTAACCAGTTTGACCAATTGCTTCAAGAATAACCGTGATCGCTTCTTCGTTAGAACGTAAGTTCGGTGCAAAACCACCTTCATCACCTACCGCAGTGTTTAAACCTTTTTTGTTTAATACTGATTTAAGTGAATGGAAGATTTCAGCACCGGCACGTAGTGCTTCAGAGAATGAAGTGAAGCCTACTGGCTCAATCATAAACTCTTGAATATCGACGTTGTTGTCTGCATGTGAACCACCATTGATGATGTTCATCATTGGTACAGGCATCGTCAAAATCGTTTGACCGCGAAGATCTGCGATGTATTGGAAAAGAGGAATTTTCTTTTCTTCAGCAGCAGCGCGCGCAGCAGCCAAAGACACTGCCAAAGTTGCATTTGCACCTAATTTTTCTTTGTTTTCAGTACCGTCAAGCGCGATCATCGTGTTATCGATGTCTTTTTGTTCGAATACTGATTTGCCAACTAACGCATCACGAATTAAAGTGTTTACGTTGTTAACCGCAGTTTTAACGCCTTTACCTAAGTAACGTGATTTGTCGCCGTCACGAAGTTCTAAAGCTTCACGAGAACCAGTTGAAGCACCAGATGGTGCACATGCACGGCCAACTACGCCAGATGCTAAGATTACGTCTGCTTCGATGGTAGGGTTACCACGAGAGTCCAAAATTTCACGTGCACGAATGTCAACGATTTGGCTCATGAACTATTCCTCAGTTGATTAATATGAGCTGCCTATACGGCAGCGCAAGAGTGATAAACTCAGTGTGTATCTAACTTTTCGAAACCTTTGACCAAGGTATCCAATTCTTTTAGCTGTGCCAGGAAAGGCTCAAGCTGAGACATGCGCAGCGCACATGGACCATCACACTTGGCTTTTTCCGGATCTGGATGTGCTTCTAAGAATAAACCTGCAAGACCCGTTGCCATACCTGCACGCGCAAGCGTTGTAATTTGCGCACGACGACCACCGGCAGAATCTGCACGGCCTCCTGGGGTTTGCAAGGCATGGGTCACATCAAAGAACACCGGGACATTCATCTCTTTCATGATGTCGAAGCCCAGCATGTCTACAACCAGGTTGTTATAGCCAAATGCCGAACCACGTTCACAAATGATCAGCTTGTCATTTCCAGCTTCCAGACACTTATGCAGAATATGACGCATTTCGTGTGGTGCAAGGAACTGAGCTTTTTTGATGTTGATGATGGCATCCGTTTTTGCCATCGCTTCAACAAGATCCGTCTGACGGCTCAAGAAGGCTGGCAATTGAATAATGTCTGCCACTTCTGCAACAGGAGCCGCTTGATACGGCTCATGCACATCGGTGATGATCGGCACATTAAAGTGTTTTTTAATGTCAGCTAACCACTCGAGACCTTTTTCCAGGCCAGGGCCACGGAAAGAGTTCAGGCTTGAACGGTTGGCTTTATCAAAGCTGGCTTTGAACACATAAGGAATACCCAAACGTGTGCAGATATCAACGTAAGTCTCTGCGATTTCAAAAGCCAGGTCTTTAGATTCAAGTACATTCATTCCGCCGAATAATACAAATGGCAAATGATTTGCCATTTGTATATCGCCCAAACGTACAATTTCTTGTGGTTTTAATTGCGACATTTAAACTTCCCTAGTTGTGTCCTACGCACCGATTATTTGGTTTTTTGGTACTGCTTTTTCGCAGCATCAATGAAACCTGCAAACAACGGGTGACCATCACGTGGTGAGCTGGTGAATTCTGGGTGGAATTGTACTGCAATAAACCAAGGATGTGCAGGAATTTCAACAGTTTCTACCAGATGCTGTACCGGAGAATAACCAGAAATCTTCATGCCTTTTTCTTCCAGCACTGGGATATAACGGTTGTTCATCTCGTAACGGTGACGGTGACGCTCGATGATTTCTTCAGAACCATAAACTTCTGCAGTTTTAGTCCCTGCAACCAGTTCAGATTTTTGCGCGCCTAAACGCATCGTTCCGCCCAGATCAGAATCAGCAGAACGCTGCTGAACTTCACCGCGCTCATCTAACCATTCAGTAATTAAACCAATTAATGGAGATTTGGTTGAACGGTTAAATTCAGTCGAAGTCGCGTCTGCAATACCGGCAACATTGCGTGCATATTCGATCACAGCCAACTGCATACCCAAGCAAATACCGAGGAACGGCACACCGTTCTCACGTGCGAATTGAATCGCCTTCATTTTGCCTTCAGTACCGCGCTCACCGAAACCACCTGGAACCAGAATCGCATCAGCATCTTTCAATACTTCTGCTACATCTTGGCTTTCAAGCTCTTCAGCGTTTACGTAGTCAATCTGAACTTTCACACGGTTTTGAATACCCGCATGCAGAAGTGCTTCGTTTACAGATTTATAGGCATCTGGAAGTTCAACGTATTTACCGACCATTGCAACACGTACGGTGTATTCAGGGTTCAGTAATGCTTCTACAACGTTATCCCAATCGGTTAGATCAGCTTCAGGAAGATCGTTATAACCAAAACGTTCACAGATTAAATCATCAACATTTTGTTCGTAGAATGTACGTGGAATCTGGTAGATTGAACGTGCGTCTTTGCATACCACAACGGCACGTGCTTCAACGTTGGTAAACAATGCAATCTTACGCGTAGTATCAGCATCTACATCATATTCTGTACGGCAGATGAGAATGTCTGGCTGAATACCAATCGACAGGAGTTCCTTAACAGAGTGCTGTGTTGGTTTGGTTTTTAATTCTGCTGCAGACTTAATGTATGGGAGTAACGTTAAGTGCATTAACATAGTACGTTTATGACCAAGTTCAACCATTAACTGACGTACAGATTCCATGAATGGGAGAGATTCAATGTCACCTACAGTACCGCCGATCTCTACGATCGCAACGTCATAACCTTCGCCTGCACGAAGTACACGCTCTTTGATATTGTCAGTAATGTGTGGAATAACTTGCACAGTACCACCCAGGTAGTCACCACGACGTTCTTTGTTCAGAACATCCTGGTAAACACGACCTGATGTGAAGTTATTCAGTTTGGTCATTTTCGCACGACGCAAGAAACGTTCGTAGTAACCCAAGTCTAAGTCTGTTTCAGCACCATCTTCTGTAACAAAAACTTCACCATGCTGGAATGGGCTCATTGTCCCTGGATCGACATTAATGTATGGATCCATTTTTACCATGGTCACTTTTAAACCACGAGCTTCTAAAAGTGCAGCAACAGAAGCAGCTGAAATACCTTTACCTAGTGATGAAACTACACCACCAGTAACGAAAATAAAATGGGTCATTGGGTTTCTCGTACAATCGAGCCTAAATCGGCCTGCAATGTTGCGCAATTTTACTTTACCTTGTACCTAGAAAGCAAAGTCAATCCGCATCAATTCAAAGAACAATAAACAATTGACTATTCTAACAGCAATTCCTATAAAAAATTACAGTAAGTTCATATGATTTCTATCTTGCATTTTGCTGCTATAATAGTGTATCCCCTCCACACTTTTATGTTTGATGCAATGATGATAAAGAAACTTTTAATCTCCACCCTAATCCTGACTGGCCTGACATTAACTGCGTGTGTAAAAAAAGAAGCACCAAAAGAAGAAGAACAAGTAGAAGTTACTCCAGCATCTGAAATCTCGACTCCAGAACCAACGCAATTTGAACCGCTTGAACCTGTAGAGCCAACGGCAATTGAAGAGGAAGTAGCGCCAACGGTTGAAATTCAACGTGAGCAAACTGAAAACACCACGACCGAAATTCGTCGTGAAATCAAAAAGCCAGAAACCACTGAGCCGGCACCAGTGCCTGAAACCAGCGAAGAACCTGCCTCAAAGCCTGCTGCGACAGCACCTAAAACCAATTCAAATCCAGAAAACAAGTCTGAGGATGATGCGGTTGCTGACGCGATTGCCGCAGCGATTCCAGCACTTGACTGATTACAGGATCATTCATCAAAAAAACCCAGCAGATGCTGGGTTTTTTATTGGAACTTTTTAAGCAGATACTGTTGCCGGTGCACGAGATAAGTGAATCAAATAATCTGCCATTAGTCGGGTAGCCCAAGATTCGGTTTGCATCAAGCCCTGATAAAAGCCGCAATGACTGCCTTTTTTGGTGGTAATTACCATAATATTGGACATCGACCGAATTTTTTCTTTATAAGGTTCTAAATTTCGAATGTGACACACCGGATCATCCTCCGCATTTAAAATCATCAGTGGGATTTTGACACTTTCAAACACATAAATCGGATTTGTTGCTTGGGTATAACTGGCATAATCCGCAAATCCGGCTAGCTCAAAATATAGTCGTTCAAATTCGGAAAGATCTTTAACCTCTAATAACTGTTTCCAGCTTGGGCAGACCTGCCAGGTTTCCTGATAAGGATGAATAAAGCGCTTAATCAGTTTTTTGGCCATAACTTTACTGTAAAACGGATGCACATTGGCAAAACCGGTTTCAGTGTTATAGCCAGGACATAAAGCAAAAGCTGCTTTTAATGGGGTTTGTTCACCTTCCTCACCCAGATAACGCACCAACAATCCTGTTCCCGCAGAAGAGCCAACCCCATAGAGATCGGACTGAGGAAATCTATCCTGTATATACAAGAGCTGTTCACGTAGATCCTGAGTTGAACCAAACAGGTTCATTTTAGGCACAGGCATGGGTAAGTCAGCATGGCCACGGCGTAAACACAACGCCACACGCCAACCGGTATGTTTATACAGATCACGAACCAGTTCACGCATCGATTCAGGAGAACCGGTAATGGTATGCAGTAATACAATGGTTGGCGTGCTTGCCGGAAGATCCAATCCATACCAGGCAATACCGGTAATTCCACCATCTGACATTTTCAGCTGTTCAAGCGCATCATATTTCAGCTTAATGGTACGTTTTTTAATTAAATCGAAATACAGAATATGTGCATGTGCATTGGCTAACCAAGGCGTAGGACGATATTTTTGTTGCAGCTGCGGTAAACGTTCAATGAGTCCTGAAAATACACCATTCGGATTGTAATACAGGGTCGGCTCGTCTGCTCCACTGAAACGATCCAGATATTCACTGGAAAGCTGACCCAATTTTTTAAGCAACATTTTCATCTGTCATCCCCCTCTAGTTCTACTAGCTGTGATTTACAAATTTCATGCCGACTTGAATCAATAGTTCGAATTAAGTTTTAGCTTGGAATGATTGCATCCGCTGGCCCATCTGTACAGCCAAGGCTTCAAGTCCGGACTTAGGTCGGATCATGACTTCAAAATCAATCATCTGACCCTCTTCATTAAACTGAATCATGTCAACTCCCTTTAGTTTTTTATCGCCCACATTGGCAGAAAACTCAAGTACGACATTGTTACCATCTTCACTTATAAATTCACGGTGATAAGTGAAGTTTTCAAAGACTTGAATGACATTGGTCAAAATAAAAAATACCACCTGTTTTCCAGGATAAGGCTGAAACGCTACGGGTGAACGAAATACAACCTCTTCAGCAAGCAGCTCACTCAAGATCGACATATCACGACTTTCTAGCATCTCATGCCAGCGTGCAATGGATTTTCTGGTATTTTCGATGGTCATTTTGGATTCCTTCTTTCTGATATTTTTTAATAAAAGCTTAAATACTTCTTTCTTTTAATTGACAGAATTCCCCCTTTATTAAAGGGAGTTAGGGGGATTCTTTCTTACAAATCCTCTCCTTTAATAAAGGAGAGGGGAAAAAAGCAAGTTTTAATATTTTCAGATCACCGCCGCCAATTCAGCACCCTGACGGATGGCACGCTTGGCATCCAGCTCACCCGCTTCTTTCGCTCCACCAATCAGATGCACATTTTTACCAGCCGCTTTTAGCTCATCAAACATGGCGGTATAAGACTCCTGACCGGCACAAATGATCACATGATCGACTTCCAACACAGCAGGCTTGTCATTTACGACTATATGTAAGCCCTGATCGTCAATTTTTTCATAATTGGCGCCAGCAATCATTTTTACGTCACGGTGTTTTAAACCGGTACGATGAATCCAGCCTGTGGTTTTACCCAAACTCGCGCCGACTGAAGCAGCTTTACGCTGCAGTAAATAAATTTCACGTTGCGGTTTTTCTACATTTGCAGCTTTTAAGCCACCGACATTTTCATAGTCAGTATCAATGCCCCATTCATCATAAAATTTTTCTGGATTGATGCTGCCACTTTCCCCTTCATGGCTCAGGAATTCGGCTGTATCAAAACCAATACCGCCTGCACCAATAATGGCAACTCGCTGACCTACTGGCTTACGTTCTTTCAAAACGTCCAGATAAGACAGTACTTTTGCATGATCAATGCCTGGAATCTCAAGCTGACGTGGCGTCACTCCTGTTGCCACCACAATATCATCAAAGTTTGACTGAGCCAGTTCTTCCAGACTCGCCTTATGATTCAGTTGCAATTTGATACGTGGCTGTAATTCGATCTGGCGTTTGAAGTAGCGCAAAGTTTCATAAAACTCCTCCTTGCCTGGAATGGTCTTGGCAATATTAAACTGCCCACCGATCTGTGCCGAAGCTTCGAATACCGTCACCTGATGACCGCGATTTGCCGCATATACAGCAAAGCTTAAACCTGCAGGACCCGCACCAATCACGGCAATATTTTTTGCCACATTGGTTTCTTTAAAAATTAGTTCTGTTTCATAGCAGGCACGTGGATTGACCAGACAGGTGGCAATTTTCATCGAAAAAATATGATCCAGACAGGCCTGATTACAACCGATACAGGTATTGATCTCATCACTACGACCCTGCTCCGCTTTCAGGACAAACTCAGAGTCTGCCAACATTGGACGGGCCATAGAAATCATATCAGCATCACCAGACGCCAATACATACTCAGCCATTTCCGGGGTATTAATACGGTTTGAAGTGATTAAAGGAATCTTCACCTGACCTTTCAGCTTACGCGTGACCCAGGTGAAGGCTGCACGAGGCACTTTGGTGGCAATGGTCGGAATACGCGCTTCATGCCAGCCAATGCCGGTATTGATAATGGTCGCACCGGCTTTTTCAATTTCTTTGGCTAACCGGATGACTTCCTCCAGACTTGACCCGCCTTCGACCAGATCCAGCATAGACAGACGATAGATGATAATAAAGTTCTCACCGACCATTTCACGGGTACGGCGTACAATTTCAAGCGGAAAACGAATACGGTTTTCGTAACTACCACCCCATTCATCATCACGATGGTTGGTACGTGCTGCAATAAACTCGTTAATCAGATAGCCTTCCGAGCCCATGATTTCTACACCGTCATAACCGGCATATTGAGCCAGCTTGGCACAATTGGCAAAATCATCAATGGTTTGTTGCACTTCAGCCGAAGTTAAAGCATGCGGCTTGACTGGATTAATCGGTGCCTGAATTGGGGATGGCGCGACATTTTCAGCCTGATAAGAATAACGTCCGGTATGCAGAATCTGCATGGCAATTTTCCCGCCTGCCTCATGTACGGCCTGGGTAATTACCTTATGCTTTTCAGCTTCTTCAAGAGTGTCAAGTTTGGAACCGCCATGAAACGTCACCCCATGATCATTTGGAGAAATCCCGCCGGTGACAATTAAAGCGACTCCACCTTTGGCTCGCTCTGCATAGAAAGCTGCCATCCGATCATATCCGCCGGGTGCTTCTTCCAGACCAACGTGCATGGAACCCATTAACACGCGGTTTTTAAGCGTGGTAAAACCCAAGTTCAATGGGGCAAGTAAATTCGGATATTTAGACATTTCAACTCCTGAGCGTGCGTTTAGGCCGGCTATTGTTTTAGAAACTGGCAGTTTGATCCCTCAATCTATCCAGTTTAATGCAACTTGTTGCACTAATTTATATGCCAGAATTGATTTTTATGCAACATGTTGCATAATAATCCCGAGTCACTTTTTGAGACGTTTATGTCTTTAGCGCATGTTTTATTGACCAGCCTGATTGAAAAACCCAGTACCGGAATCGAACTGGCCCGCCGTTTTGACCGCTCCATGGGCTTCTTCTGGAATGCAACTCATCAGCAGATTTATCGCGAGCTGAATGCCATGCTGCAAAAAGGCTGGATTTCGACGATAGAAGAGGAAGACTCCAATAGCCGCAAAAAGACTTATCAGGTAGAACGTCTGGGTCGGGAAGAACTGGCCAACTGGATGTTGCAACAGAGCCCACCGGCACAACTGCGTGAAGAGCTGATGGTACGTTTGCGTGCCGAAGCCCAGCTCGGTGGCAATAACACCTTGGCAGAGCTGGAACGCCATCTGGAACTGCATAAAGAAAAACTGAAAACCTATCAGCAGATTTTTACCAAGGACTTTGCTCACGCTGACGAAACTGACCGCACCCTGTATATTCATAAAATGATTTTGCAACTCGGAATTGATCAGGAACTGGGCTGGATTTCCTGGCTGGAACAGGTCATTCCGCGACTCAAACAATTTGACGCAAAATAACTCTAAATACGGAGACACACATGCCCTTTTATCGCATGCCCGATGGTGAACGGCTGTTTGTACGCGAATACGGTCAGGGACAGCCGGTACTGGTACTCTCGGGACTCGGCATGCTGAGCTGGCAATGGCAAGCTTTCCTCTATCCGCATCAGAAAAATTTCCGTTTCATTATTCCGGAATGGCGCGGCTTTGGGGCTTCCAGTCGCTGTAAAATTCCGCAAAATCTTGATGCAATTTCAAGTCACTGGCTGGATGTGCGTTCAGTTCTGATCCAGCTAGAATTAGATCAAGTCATCGTCATTGCATATTCCATGGGTGCAACCACGGCGATGCACAGCATGCATTATGACAACTTTGCCAGTCAGATTTCTGCTTATTTGCATATTGATCAAACCCCTAAAATTCCGGTCGATGATGCCTGGGCTTTTGGTCTTTTTGGCCCACGTCATCAGGAATTTATCGACATCCTGCAGCAGCTCTCTGCCCTACTTGCACAATATCGGCAAGTTGAATTGATCCGCGATCTTGACGTTTCGGTACGTAAACAAATCGCTGCCCTATGGCTAAAGTTTATTCAGCTACAAAATGAACAAAAATATAGTCTGAAAGCTTTCGAATTCATCCTAAATCAACCGCGCCTGCAAAGTCTGTTATTGCCTTCCAGCCGGGTGGATTATATGGCGTGGTATATCAACAATTATTTATATCATCGTGAGGATTATCGTAAGGCATTGGCCCAGCTCAGCTGTCAGGTGACTTTCTTTAGCGGCGTACAGTCCAAGTTGTATCCTTTTGAAGGTCAGCGCCTGATTGCAGAAAGCCTACCTCAGGCTAAACAGATACTTTTCAGCAAATCCGGCCATACACCTTTACTGACTGAACCGCTAAAATTTGCCCGAGAACTTGGCATCTTCTTAACAGAAAATCCCCAATCTAGCACTTCAGCTGCCTAAAGATTCAGGAGACAGAATAATGAAAAAGCTGGTGGTCTTTTCCGGTGCAGGCATGAGCGCCGAAAGTGGCATTAATACTTTTCGCGACAGTAATGGACTTTGGGAACAATACCGGATTGAAGAGGTTGCTACACCGGAAGCCTGGACTAAAAATCCGCAACTGGTACAACGCTTTTATAATGCCCGCCGTAAAAATATTCTGGAAGCACAGCCGAATGCCGCACATCAATTAATTGCCGATCTTGAAAATGAGTTTGATGTGCATGTGATCACCCAGAATATTGATGACTTGCATGAACGTGCCGGCAGCTCCAAGGTGATCCATTTACATGGCAATATTCGTCTGGCCAAAAGCTCAGGCCCCGATGCACAAAGCACGACCGAGTTTTATCCAATTGAAGGTGCTGAATTAGATTTAAATCAACACTTTTGTAAGGCAGGCTATCCGTTACGTCCGCATGTGGTCTGGTTTGGTGAAGCTGTGCCCGCGTATGAAGAAGCTCAAGACTGTGTACAAGATGCCAATATTTTTGTGGTCATTGGCACCAGCCTACAGGTTTATCCGGTCGCCGGATTAATTCATGAGATTCCCGCGAGCTGTCAGGCCTATTACATCGACCCGAAAGCTGAGCAGCAACATTTACCCGCACATTTTCACAAGATTACCCAAAGCGCGACCGATGGCATGCAAACACTGCTAGATTTACTTAAATCCGCGAATTAAAATCTTTATGCACTACATTCTCTGATTGACAGTATGCAACAATCAATTTTTAATCAGCTTATCGTTGCAAGAATGGAATTAAACCATGCTGTCTGATCTGGATGACTTTTACTGTTTCGCTCAGGTGGTGGAACATGGCGGCTTTAGTGCAGCCGAACGCGCAACCGATATTCCCAAATCCAAACTCAGCCGCCGGGTGTTTAATCTGGAAGAGCGCCTGGGTGTACGTCTGATTCAGCGCAGTTCGCGTCATTTTGCCGTGACCGATATCGGCATGAATATTTACCGGCATGCCCAAGTCATGCTAAGTGCTGCACAGGCAGCGCATGATCTGGTGGATCATCTAAGTACCGAGCCGCGCGGCACTATTAAAGTCAGTCTGCCAGTGTCTATTGCCCAGAATGAACTGGCAAAAATTCTGCCGGATTTCTTGAAGAAATATCCTGAAATTAAAGTCCAGATGATGATCACCAATCGACGGGTCGATATTATCAATGAAGGCTTTGATCTGGCCTTACGTGTCCGTTCCAGTCTGGATTATGACCCAAATCTGGTGATTCGCCAGTTTGAAAAAATTGAGCAGCATCTATTTGCCAGTCAAGGTTACTTAAACGAATTTGGTGAACTGAAAACCCCTGAGCAACTGGCTGAACATAAAATCCTGAGTATGGCCGAAGACCATACCGAACAGTTTCTGACCTTACAAAATGAACAGCAGGAACAGAAAAAAATCCGTGTCAGTCCAACCGTCATGGGGTCTGACCTAAATATGCTGGCCCAACTGGCCGCGTCAGGCTCAGGCATCACTTTGTTGCCAGATAACGTGGTCGAGCAGTATGTAGCAAGTGGTGAACTGGTTCGAGTGCTTCCCGACTGGAAAGCGCCGCATGGTATTTTTCATGTGGTTTATCCTTCACGTCGCGGCTTATTGCCCGCAGTCCGGGTCTTTATTGATTATCTGGTCGCTGAATTAAATCAGCGCTAAGTGATACGCTTTTGAGAAAAACTGGACAAAAAAATAGCTCATTCTTGGGGAAAAATGAGCTAGAGAAACTTTCACTACAGCATAGTGAGCGAAAAAAAGGGAACCTATGTATCTGACTCTTAGTTTAATCAGATATAAAATCCTAAACCACTGTTTAATGTAGTGTTTTGTATGTTTTCGTCAGCAATCACGAGTGAGTTGTAATTTATGTAAGTGGATTATATTAATAAAGATCATTCAATCAATATCTTAAATCTCAGGGTAATCACCTGTGCCTTCAGGCCAAGGCGACAAGACTTCAAACCCGGTTTCGGTGACATAGACCATATGTTCCCATTGGGCAGACCAGGATTTATCAGTGGTGACCACAGTCCAGCCATCTTTCAGCTCTTTGACGCGGGCTTTGCCCATATTCACCATCGGCTCAATGGTAAACACCATGCCTGGAACCAGTTTAATGCCCTGACCCGGCTGGCCGTAATGCAGAATGTTTGGCTGTTCGTGATAGACTTTGCCGATGCCATGACCGCAATATTCGCGCACAATGGAATAGCCTTCACGTTGTGCCACAGTTTGAATCGCATAGCCGATATCGCCTAGGGTCGCGCCCGGCTTCACCGCATGAATCCCGGCGACCATAGCTTCATAAGTGGTATTGACCAGTCGCTTGGCTTCTGGAGATGGAGTGCCGATATAGTACATCCGGCTGGTGTCACCAAAATAACCGTCTTTAATAATGGCAACATCAATATTGATAATATCGCCATCCTGCAGAATAACTTTCGATGATGGAATGCCATGACAAACCACTTCATTCGGTGAAATACAGGTGGTTTTGGTATAGCCATAATAGCCAATATTGGCTGGCGTCACTTTTAATGTATTTACAATAAAATCATGACAGAGATCATCCAGATATTCAGTCGTGACACCTGGCTTGACATGCTCCCCGATCATCGCTAAAACCTCTGCAGCCAAACGCCCAGATATCCGCAGTTTTTCAACATCTTGCTCAGTTTTAAGACTAATCGCTGGAGCTCGCATATACCTATCCTCACTATGAATCCCTGAATTATAATCCCTTTTTTGCAAAATATGTCGCAGTTGTTGAGTTTCAGCACAGCAATTTTCCTTGAAATAGGAATTTTCACTGCTGCTTATTTGTACAAACAATAACTGACATATTTTGATACCAAGTGCAGATATCTTTTGAGCTTATAAGGAAAAATATATTTTTCAGCGAATTATCAAACATATATTTCTACCAAGATTTGAATGACCGGTTATGTGATCCACAAACTCACTAGAATCAAGGCTTTCAGCCTTAAAATAAACTCCAAAAAATTGGACATATACACTAAAATCGCTTTCTTTTGGTCGATTGATCTCCCTTTATGACAAGTCTGCGTACCCGGGATATTGTCGCCCTAGGTTTTATGACCTTTGCACTGTTTATTGGTGCGGGCAACATTATCTTCCCACCGATTGTGGCTCAACAAGCCGGTGAACACGTATGGCTCGCTGCTTTAGGTTTCCTTATTACAGCAGTCGGCTTACCCGTGATTACCATTATTGCATTGTCTCGCGTTGAAGGCTCCATTCAGGCACTAAGCTCGCCTCTTGGCAAAGCAGCCAGCATTTTACTGACTGTGATATGTTACTTAGCTGTTGGTCCTTTATTTGCGACGCCACGTACCGCAACCGTTTCTTATGAAATCGGTTTTTCATCTTACTTTGGCAATGAATCTGGCAGTCTGCTCATTTACAGCATCATCTATTTTGCTGTAGTGACCATCGTGTCTTTATATCCGAACAAGATTCTGGATACCGTCGGCTATTTCCTGTCGCCGCTTAAAATTATTTCTTTGATAATTTTGGGTGTAGCAGCCGTGATGATTCCTGCCAGCAATCCGCCTGCAGCGATCGATAATTACGTTACCAGTCCAGTGACTGAAGGCATCGTAAATGGTTATTTAACCATGGATACTTTAGGTGCTTTAGTTTTCGGTATTGTGATTGTCAAAGCCATTACTTCACGTGGTGTAACGGATAAAAAACTGATTACCAAATATGCGGTCAATGCCGGCATTATTTCTGGTATTGGTTTAACTCTGGTGTATTTAAGTCTGTTTAAACTTGGACTGGGTAGCCATGAGATTGCCCCAAATGCAGCCAACGGTGCCATCATCCTGCATGCTTATGTACAACATGCCTTTGGCGATATGGGCGCTTACTTCCTGTCTGGCATGATTTTTATTGCCTGTATGGTGACTGCAATTGGCCTGACCTGTGCCTGTGCCGAGTATTTCTCCAACTTGACCAAGATTCC
Organism: Acinetobacter sp.; assembly: GCF_049284435.1. Taxonomy (GTDB): domain Bacteria; phylum Pseudomonadota; class Gammaproteobacteria; order Pseudomonadales; family Moraxellaceae; genus Acinetobacter. Next base: position 20,121 of record NZ_JBAPXX010000069.1, read on the forward strand.
ATACAAGATCTTTGTATTTATTCTGGTGGGCTTCTCACTGGTGATTTCAAATCTGGGTTTAACCAAACTGATTGCCGTTTCGGTTCCAGTCTTGAGCGCGATTTATCCGCCTGCGATTAGCGTCATTATGCTGAGCTTCTGTGCAAGCTTCTTCAACAAACCATCTCATGTGATTGCGCCAGTGACCCTGGTAGCCTTGATCTTTGGTATTTTTGACGGATTAAAAGTTGCTGGTTTTGAATTGCCTGCATTACTGCAAAACTTACCTCTATCAGAACAGAATCTGGCCTGGTTTATTCCATCCATGATTGTATTGCTGATTACAGCTGTGATTGACCGCATTAGAAACTAAAATTTCTAGGATGTCTGAAAAATCGTATTTTTACCCAAAATCCGGTTTGAGCGTGATCAATAATTGTCAGGTTTTACCCAAACGGACATTTATTGTTTCTTAATAATGACATCAAATCACCGCTGTAAATCTTGATACTAAGATTTTCTATAAAATATGATGTATAGAATTACACTTTAATTATTTTATTTTTTTATATAAATATAAACAAAACTTTTAATTTCCTGATTTTAGATACCTATTGTTGCTAACTTAAACCAAGTCCCCCTCCGAGTCATACGCAGGCTTACAAAGTATTGATTAACCCTACATATCTTTGGCGTAGAATTTGCATTTTCTATCTGGTCGCATTAATTAAATGATGACTACATCTTATTTCCAAAACTAACTGGAGGTGACATCTGAAAATATAATTCTTGCCTAATCAAGTGATTATGTAGTTATACGACTAAAGATGGCCATTTTGACTTTAAAAGCCTGCCACAGCAGTTGCAAAGGTCCAAATTAAACAGTACAACTATATATTCAATTCTGACTGATTAAATCTGCTTTAATCTTCAATAACATAAATAAATGGGAGGGATGGAGATGTTATCATTACATTTCAACAAGCAAGTCTTCATTGACGCTCTTAAAGCCAACAACACCAATCTGGTGACATTTATATGCACCACTTTTGCACTCATGCTGACTTTAACCGTCCATTGCTTAATTCAAGGTAATTTAAAACTTGAATACTTTGGCTATGCACTGATTGTCTCAGCTGCGTTTTTCCTGTGGGCTGCCATAGACCAGAAATACCGATAATCAAATTTTAAATTAGCCCAGATGGATGATATGGCCAGTCATCCATTTGGTGAAAAAAGTGTTTTAACTTTCAATCATTCCGACATCATTTCAGATATAAAAAAAACATTAAAATAATCCCGCAAATGCTCCATAGAGCAAAATCCCTGTCCCACCCAATTCTGCAACAATTAAACCCAGCATGGCGAAAGTCATCAAACTTCCTGGCAAATGAAACTTACCCAGTTGATGTGGCTGTTTAAACTGATTCGTTGTGTCTTGCAGGAAACCATGCAACATATAAACGGCAATCGAGAAGCTGAAAAACAGAATATTGATCAGTACGCAAATCAGATTCACCATACTCGGCAACACTGAACAATAGGCTAATACTGCCAGAATTAAGGTCGCAGGTGCATAAAGCAGGCTGCTGCGATGGGCAATATCGACATAATAATGTGCACGTGACTGAGACGATTGACGGATCTGCCAGTATTTCCAGACGCCGGTCAACATCCCGACCCACAAGAATATTCCACTAAATATAATGGCAATTTTAACCGCCAGCTCAAGTTCCATTGACTGCATAAGATCATTCCATGTTTATTATTTGACTGACTTTAAAGTCATGTTTTCCCCAAGCTACCCTACTAAAAATCTATACAGTAAAAGCTTCATGGGATTATAAAAATCATAGTGTATCGTATGTCTGAATTTGAAACATTGACTCTCCAGTGTCAGGATGGCTATCGCTTAAGTGCACGTTTTTATGCAGCTATTTCTGAAACTGAAAAACTTCCGGTATTAGTTTGTCCGGCAACTGGCATTACCAAACAGTTTTATCATCAGTTTTGTGTCTGGTTACAAGCTCAAGGCTATGCGGTTATGGTCTTTGATTTTCGGGGGATTGGTGATTCACTACACGGTCCGTTGAAAAATTCAAAAGCCAGTATTGTGCAATGGGGTCAACTGGATATTCCAGCAGCGATTGATGCTTTATTAGAGCGTACCAGTACGGAAAAAGTGACGTTACTTGGACATAGCGCCGGTGGTCAGCTTTTAGGCATCGTGCCAAATCATCATAAAGTCGCAAAAGTCGTGGCCGTGTCTTGTTCAACCGGACATATCAAAGGACTTAAAGGTAAAACTAGACTGCTTGCGCCGGTCATGTTTAATATCATTTTCCCACTGGCTCGGATCACCAAAGGCTATGGCCCGACTCAAGCGATTGGTATGGGTGAAAACCTGCCTAAAGATGTGGCACGAGAATGGGCACTGTTTTGCAGTAAACCGGGTTATGTGATGAATGCGGTCGGTAAACTCATATCACCTAGATCAGACTTCCATGCTCAAGTCACCTGCCCAATTACCTCAATCTGGTCATCGGATGATGAGATTGCCACGGAAGCCAACGTGAAAGATTTACTGCGTTTATATCCGAACGCAAAAACCCAGATAATTGAACTTAGACCTAAAAGTTATGCGTATAAAACCATTGGTCATATGCTGATGTTTAAAAAGTCGCATCAGAATTTATGGCCGGTGATTGAACAGCAATTGGCTGTTTAAATCAGATTTAGATGGTTATTTGCATGCTGCTGTGTTCTAATACGCTTAGTTTGAGATGAGCCTCTTACAGTATATGGGCTTGACCTATATACGACTAGCCCCTAACCATGGGGCTTTTTATTGTCTGAATATTTTAAAACAGTTATAAAAATGGGCTCACGATAACGCCAACCCATTTCTTTCCTTATTGAATTAAATATTATTTTGACTCAATGTCATAGACCCAATTTCTTGCCTGTTTCTCAGTCGTGGTCTCACAAACATAATAGTCATGATCCCATGAATCAGGATGAAATATTTCTTTTTTGGTATAGGTGACATTTTTGCCTTTTTCGACGCAGACGAAGCTATCACCTTGGTCTTTGACTTGAGTTCCATTCAGGAAACCACCGATGCACAGAAAACGAGATTGTTTGGGCATAAATAAAAATAAAAAACAATGAAACTTCAATTAATGATGAACTAGTATAACCAATAATTTTATATTAATATCTTTTTATATTTTAAATGGTTATTTTACAAAGGAAAAAATAATGCTTTTAACAAATGAAAAAATAAATTTTGCTCCAGAATTTTTTAATGATTTAGAACTAACTGACTATCAAATCAACCAAAAATACCAAGATGGTGAACTAAGGATACTTACAGAACAAGGACGATACCCTCTCCAAAATATTATTCAAATTATGGAAACAATGAATCTCAATCCAGAATATCAAAGAAGACGTGTATGGAAAAATGAACAAAAATCCAGATTAATAGAATCATTTATCATGAATATTCCTGTTCCTCCAGTATTTTTATATGAAATATCTTTTTCTAGATATGAAGTTATGG
>NZ_JBAPXX010000070.1:0-23032 GCF_049284435.1 Acinetobacter sp.
GCCAGCCGGATTGAAGACTGTCAGGCGAAAATGGTGATTACAGCCGATTCCGGCATGCGCGGCGGTAAGGCCATTCCACTGAAAGCCAATGTCGATGAAGCACTGAAACTGGCGGGTACAGACTCGATTCAAAATGTAATGGTGGTACACCGCACCGGTAATCCGATTGAAATGCAGGAAGGGCGTGATCTGTGGTATCACACGGAAATTATGTCAGTGAATGACATTTGTCCACCGGAACCGATGAATGCCGAAGATCCGCTGTTTATCCTGTATACCTCAGGTTCCACCGGCAAGCCCAAGGGCGTGATGCATACCACTGGCGGTTATCTGACCTATGTCAACTGCACCTTCCGTGAAGCGTTTGATATCAAGCAGGATGATGTGTTCTGGTGTACTGCTGATGTCGGCTGGATCACTGGACATTCCTATGTGCTGTATGGGCCACTCTCGAATGGGACCACCACCGTGATGTTTGAAGGAGTCCCGCAATATCCAAGCTGGGCGCGTACCGGACATATTGTCGATAAGCATAACGTCACTATTCTCTACACTGCACCGACTGCCATCCGCGCCATGATGCGTGAGGGCGATGCTTTTGTGCGGGAAAGTGACCGCAGTAGCTTAAGAATTTTAGGATCGGTCGGTGAGCCAATTAATCCGGAAGCCTGGAACTGGTACTACACCGTGGTCGGTGAAAGCCGCTGTCCTGTCATCGATACCTGGTGGCAAACTGAAACGGGCGGTTTCATGATTACACCATTACCGGGGGCGACTGATTTAAAGCCGGGTTCTGCAACACGGCCTTTCTTCGGGGTACAACCGGCCATAGTCGATGCTGATGGCAAGGAACTAGAGGGCGAAGCTGAGGGCAATCTGGTGATTAAAGATTCCTGGCCGGGTCAGATGCGCACTATTTGGGGAGACCCGGAGCGCTTTATCGAGGCTTATTTCTCGACCTATCCCGGTACCTATTTTACCGGGGATGGGGCGCGTCGCGATAAAGATGGTTATTACTGGATTACCGGTCGTGTCGATGATGTCCTGAATGTATCCGGACATCGTTTAGGTACAGCAGAAATTGAAAGTGCATTGGTCGCGCATGAATCGGTAGCTGAAGCCGCTGTAGTCGGTATGCCGCATGACATTAAAGGTCAGGGAATTTGTGCCTTTGTGACCTTGCAGGCTGATGTTGCCAGTTCAGATCAATTACGTGGGGAACTGGTCAGCTGGGTACGAAAGATTCTCGGGCCAGTGGCGACTCCAGACGCCTTGCACTGGGCGCCGGCTCTGCCAAAAACCCGTTCCGGCAAAATCATGCGCCGGATCTTGCGAAAAATTGCAGCCGATGAGCTGGACAGTCTCGGAGATACTTCGACCTTGGCTGAACCACATGTAGTGGATCATCTGATTGCAGAAGTACAGCGTAATAACGCTTAAATTTAAGCTTTTCTAATACCGGCATTCTGCCGGTATTTTTATATCGAGAATAAGCTCTGCATGCTTTCGGATATAGTGATAGGCTGCGATCTGCTAAGCTCAAGCCATGCTGAATATAGGTCCAAAAACAATGAATATACGACAATCATATCTCGATCAGTCGCCCTTAGAGATTGCCCGGCAACTGGCTGAAACTTTTGCCCAGACTGCAGCAGAGCGGGATCGGCAAGGTGGGAATCCCAAAGCCGAACGTGACTTGATTCGTCAGAGTGGCCTGCTCGGTTTGTCTATTCCGAAGCAGTATGGCGGTCAGGAAGCAGATTGGCAGACCATTTTTAACACCATTCGAATTATTGCCCAAGTGGACAGTTCATTGGCGCATGTCTATGGCTTTCACCATTTACTGATTGCGACCGTGCAATTATTTTCCCAAGCGGAACAATATGGCCCGTGGTTTGAACAGACTGCCCAAAATAATCTGTTCTGGGGTAATACTCTAAATCCGCTAGATCATCGCACCACAGCCACAAAAGTTTCAGAAAACGAATATATTTTTCATGGCGATAAAAGCTTCTGCTCGGGTTCGATCGATTCGGATATGTTGCTGTGTTCAGGCTATAACGACGCAAGAAAATTGCTGATTGGTGTGATTCCTACCCAGCGAGAGGGCGTGAGCTTTCTGGGCGACTGGAACAATATGGGCCAACGCCAGACCGACAGTGGTACCAGCCATTTTGAGCAGGTCAAAATTCATAAAGATGAATTGCTGTTAAATCCCGGTCCACTGAGTACGCCGTATTCCAGTCTACGACCTTTGATTGCTCAACTGATTTTCGTGCATCTGTTTTTGGGCGTGGCAGAAGGAGCGTTTGAAATCGCCAGACAGGGTGTACAGACCCAAAAAGCCTGGTCCAAATCACTGGCAGACGATGCGGTGAATGATCCTTTTATCCAGAAGCATTTCGCTGAGTTTTATGTACAACTGGAAGGTGTACGCTTACTGACAGCTAAAGCGGTTCAAGCTTTGCAGACAGCGTGGGATCTGGGAAATCATTTAACAGCTGAGCAGCGCGGAGAAGTCTCGGTTGCCATTGCCACAGCCAAAATTGCCGCAACCAATACCTCTCTCTATATTACCCAGAATATTTTCCAGGTGATGGGTGCGCGGGCCACCACGGCCAAGCTAAATCTGGACCGTTTCTGGCGCAATGTCCGCACCCAGACCTTGCATGATCCGGTAGATTATAAGTATCAGGAAGTGGGTGAATGGGTGCTGACCGGAAAAGTACCTGATCCAAGTTTTTATTCTTGATCTGAAAATAAAACAGCCCCTTTACTGGAGGCTATTTTCATTCCCGATGAACAAGTTTGGTTTTAAATTTGCTTAAACGCCTCAATCGCTCTTATACGAGAGGCTTTTAAATCCACAATCGGTTTTGGATAATCCAGTTCAAGATCCGGATTTTTGGCATAAGGTTCATGAATAAATTTAGCATCCAGATGCGCCAGTTCCGGCACCCATTGACGGATATAATCTCCATTCGGATCAAACTTCTGTGACTGACTGACCGGATTAAAAATCCTGAAATAGGGCACGGCATCCATGCCGGTCGAAGCACACCATTGCCAGCCGCCATTGTTCGCCGCCAGATCACCATCAATCAGATGCTGCATGAACCAGCTTTCTCCCAAGCGCCAGTCAATCAGCAGGTTTTTGCATAGAAACATCGCAGTAATCATGCGCACCCGGTTATGCATCCAGCCAGTGGCTCGCATTTGCCGCATACCGGCATCGACAATCGGAATCCCGGTGTGTCCTTGTTGCCAGGCAGCCAGATCTTCAGGTGCATTGCGCCACTGGATGTTATCGGTATTTTCCTTAAAAGGCTGATGCCTGGATACACGGGGAAAATCAAACAGGGTATGCAGATAAAATTCACGCCAGAGCAGTTCATCCAGCCAGGTCTGTTGCCCCTCATCATCAATCTGGAAATATCCGTCCTTAAATAGGGCCTGCATACATTGGCGAATCGAGAGGATCCCCATATTCAGATACGGTGACAGGCGGCTAGTACCATCGACTGCAGGTAGATCTCGCTCGGTTTTATAGTGAACCATTTTCTCCCCGATAAAATCATCGAGCAGCTCAAAAGCAGCTTGATCTTTTGCAGGCCAGAGCGGGGCAGCATGATCGACCTTATAATCAACCGCAAATTTTCCCAAATCAAAGCTGGTCAGCTGGTCTGGTAATTCAAGCGGATATTGAGGCTGAATGGCAGGATAGCAGCCCGGTATATCCTGAATCAGTCGCTCATAGCATTTTTTCTTGAATGCGCTATAGACCTGATAGGGTTGATTGGACTGATTGCGGATACTGGTCAGTGGAAACAGGCTGCGATCATGATACAGCTCGACCCGGATCTGCTGCTGTTCTAGCATCTGCTGTACCTGTGCATCACGTTGCAGTTCATTCACACCCACTTCAATATTGGCATGTAGCGTATCAATCTGCAGTTTTTGGCACAGGCTTAGCATTTCGGCCGGCAGGTCTTGCCATAAGGGAACATTTAAAATGATTAATGGAATATTCAGCTGCGCTAACTGCTGCTTTAAGACGTTGAGGCGGCGCAGATAAAAAACGATTTTAATCCGGGCATCCTGATGCAGCTTCCATTGTTCGGGAGAGAGAACCACCAGTGCTATACAGGTGCCTTGCTGGGTGGCATGCCAGAGCGCGGCATGATCATGAATGCGGAGGTCTTGACGAAACCAGATCAGTTGCATTGTTAAAATTCTTAGAAAGTCGTTATTGCAGAATTTTAAGGAATTGATGGCTTTAAACCTAGCCAGACAACAATTTTATCACATAAAAAAATCCCCCAAGCCGAGCCTTGAGGGAGGGAGTGAATCTGCTGAGATTTATTGGAATTATTATACGGGCTCAGCTTCTTCTTGCTGCACAGGCGTTGCCTGTTGTGCTTCAAGCTCACGGACCAAAGGCAGCACCTTCTGGCCAAAATATTCGACTTCTTCAATAAAGTGCAAGAAGCCTGACAGAATCAAATCTACGCCAACTTTTTTCAGTTCGATAATCCGTTCAGCGATCTGCTGTGGTGTCCCGATCAGATTGGTGCGGAACCCGTCATTGTATTGCACCAGATCTTCAAAGGTGGATTTGGCCCAGTTGCCTTCACCTTCCTGACTTGCTGCGCCGGCTTCACGGGTGGCTTCACCAAAGGATTTCACCGCCTGCACATTGGCCTTGCTAATGATTTCCTGCAATACGGCCTGGGCTTCTTCTTCGCTATCCCGTGCAATCACAAAGGCATTCACGCCGATTTTCACCGAGTGATGATTTGCTTTGGCTTTTTCACGAATATCATCGATCTGTTTTTTCAGCTCTTCCGGGGTATTGCCATTGGTGAAGTACCAGTCAGATACGCGAGAAGCCATATCACGTGCTGCCCGGGAACTGCCGCCCTGAAAGATTTCAATATGCGGTTTTTGTAACGGTTTCGGACTTAGGGTGTAGTCTTTGAATTGATAATATTTACCCTCAAAATTAAAGTTATTCTGGGTCCAAACCCCTTTCAGGCTACGGATAAATTCTTCCGAACGGGCATAACGCTCGTCATGTTCCGGCCATTCTTCACCAATGGCATCAAACTCACCGCGGAACCAGCCACTGACCACATTGATCGCGATCCGGCCATTGGTCAGATGGTCAATCGTCGCCAACTGTTTGGCAGCCAGTGCCGGCTTCCATGGACCCGGCAGAATCGCGGCAATGACTTTCAGGCGTTCTGTTTTGGCCAGAATGCCATGACTGAAGCTGACCGATTCATGCTGGTTTTCTGCATTATAGCCGGCGGTAAAACGGATCTGGGTCAGTGCATAATCAAAACCTGCCTGTTCAGCGGTTTGTGCCAGACGTACGTTATAGTCATAGCTCCAGTCAGTGCGCTGCTCGATATTACTGACCACCAGGCCACCACTGACATTCGGCACCCAATAGGCAAATACGATATTTTTATCATTCGACATATTCATCACCCTTTGTAATGCTGTGTTCAAGCCACTTGAGTCTTTGGTGCTTTCTTGCTGTGTAAACGTGATTCTGCGGCATCCAGGCTCGGCACGGCTGCTGAAGGCAATACTTCTTCTTGTTCAATTTGCTTGTTAATGCCCAGATTTTGACTCGCTTGAATGGTTTTTTCTTTAATCACTTCAGCACGTTGTCCCTTGGCTGGTGCCCATTCAAGAATCGGCAATGCACGCGCCACAGCCAGGGTAATCCGGTCGCGGAGCAATTCACTGTGAATGGTATATGCAGGGGTGAAATCGCGGTCGGTGGCATAGACTCCAATCGGTAAAGTCTGTGCCTGGAAGAAGCTGAATAAAGGACGCAGTTGATGTTCAAGCACCAGCGCATGACGGTCACTGCCACCGGAAGCCGCCAGTAATACCGGAACATCCACCAGCGCCGTTTGCTCGACAAAGTCAAAGAAATGCTTGAACAGGCCGGTAAATGAAGCGCGGTACACAGGAGTGCCGACAATCAGCGCATCTGCGGCTTCTACGGCTGCCAGATCATCCTGAACGCGTTGCGGCAATTGATTGCGGTAAATCGCGCCACCCAAGAGCGAACCAATTTCGCTAAATTTAATGAAATGCACATTGATTGGTGTCGCTTCACCCAGCTCATCCAGAATGGCCTGAACCAAGGCTTCGGTTTTTGAAGGATGATTTAAACCGCCAGATACGGCAACAATATTTAAGGGTTTTTGCGCATTAAAATTAGACATATTTAGAGCCTGAAAAATAGGGATAATCTCGGAATGACCCTATTAATCCCGATTCAGCGAAGGCGTGTAAAATAACGAAAAGCTGAAAAGTTATCTGATTTTGCAATATACGACAAAGGCCTGATTCTTAAGGGAGATTTTATGTGTAAGTTATTGATATTTATATTTATATTGAATGAGTATAAGCTTTTTCAGTGAGGAATAAGTGATATATAAAAAAGTGATGAGAATTAAACAATTATTGCAATAGTGCAAAAATGGGCAATTTTGAAGAAAAACTGCATATTATTTTAAAAATTGTAGTGTCTTGCATATCCTTAACCGGGTTGTGTGGTTAGAATAGGGGCTACCGTGCCAAGATCTTTCTCACGTTGCCTATGAATATTTTAATCGTTGATGATCATCCACTATTTCGTCATGCCTTGATTCAAGCTGTACGTTATAGCCTGCCACAAGCCCAGATTCATGAAACTGCGGCAGTCAATGAATTTTATGAACGTCTAGAAAATGGCCCTGAGCCTGATCTTGTGCTGCTAGATTTAAACCTGCCGGGCGCTTCCGGCTTTTCTGCCCTGGTGCATGTCCGCGCACAATATCCGTCTTTACCGATTATTGTCGTGTCTGCACATGAAGAAGTCAGCATTATTCAGCGTGCGATCGCGCATGGTGCGATGGGCTATATTCCTAAATCTGCCCACCCGAGCCATATCGGTGAAGCGATTCGTGAAGTGCTGGAAGGTGAAATCTGGTTACCGCCAAATCTGCCAGCCAATATGAACTTCGATCCGCGTGCTGCCGATGAAACGGCTTTGGCAGAACGGATCCAGTCTTTGACGCCGCAACAGTTCCGGGTATTGATGATGGTGGCTGAAGGTTTATTAAACAAGCAGATTGCTTATGAACTGGATGTGTCAGAAGCGACGATTAAAGCGCATGTGACTGCAATTTTCCGTAAGCTAGGTGTACAGAACCGGACGCAAGCGGTATTGGCCATTAATGCACTGAATATTGAAGACCGCAAAATGTAAGTTCTGCATAGCCGAATTAAAAAAGACCTCCTTGGAGGTCTTTTTTATGGGCGAAATCTACAAAATTGAGTGCAAAGGCCTGAATAGGCTAGGCGATATAATCCTGTTTGCGGGTGAAATCATCACAAAACAAAGGATTTAAGGCACATTGCAATTCATCAATCTGCTCTTCGGTGACATAACCCTTCGATTTCAGATATTCCGCTACGCGATCATCACGCAGACTCAGGAAAGTCGCATCATAAACACCGAGATCCACAAACAGCGCTGCAGTTTCCAGACTGTTAAAACGATCCAGATAAACTTTATTGTCATACATCAGGAAGACATGTTCCTCGCGTGTATTCGGGTCGACATGTAAACGTTGCGCCAGCTCATGTGGGCAGGTTTTGATAAATAACAGATCAGACAGCTCGTCGAACTGGCTGGTGTCCAGGCAATCTTCTTCATTTTTGACTTTACCCAGCCACGCCTTAAAGACCAGTACCGCGCCACCACGCAGCAACATGCTCCAGATCTGATGACGGGTTTTTGCCGGAAGATCCTCTGTTTCGGCTTCTAAAGACTGAATCAGCTTGTCTTCCTGTTCAGCAATCTTTTCAAATAGGCCCAGACCTTGCGGCTTGTAGGCATAAGGTTCAAAGACATCAAAATGTAATTCATCAAAGACTTGCAGTGCCAGAGGGACTGCACTCTGATACAGCGTTTCCAGTGCCTGATACTGGGTATCATTCAGCTTGCTGTATTTAAAGATCTGTGCCCAGTCAATACTTGGCAATAAGGCATTGGCGCCATATTGACGGTGAAACTGCTGGGTCTGATTCAGGCCATGGTTTTGATCTATGTTCATGTGAAGAACTCCGATATGCAGAAATAGACCAGTGACCAAAAAAAATAAGGCTGCATGAGATGGAAACTGATCGTTTCTTATTCCTCTATTTTTAGAGCCAAGTGCAGGGGATAAAAAATACGACTAAAGTTATAGTAGTGGAAAATTACTCTTTAATTTTTATTAAAAACAATAAGATAAGTAATTGTAACTAAGTGTACACATGTACATTAATACATTCGTCAGTTTTTGCCATAGTGAATTAAAAAATGAGCATTTTGGTCAATTGAATGCGCCGTATTTAAGGTGTTTATACTGCTTTTGGCACATCAGAATAAATTTTATGCAACCTAGGTAAGTTTATGTGGCAGTTGAGTATAAAAAATGCCCATTTCAAGGTCTGAAATGGGCATTGATCAGATCAGTATCCACTTAGGAATCGGAAATTTTCAGTCCAGATAACCATGAACGTAATGATGCCGGTTTCAGCGGTTTTTTCAGCAGAACAATGTTCAGCTCTTTCAGACGTTGCGGCAATTCCGGATCGGAGTCGGCGGTAATCAAGGCGACCGGAATATCCTTCGAACGATGTTCCAGAATGAAATCCAGACCAATCTTGTCTTGGTTGAGATGCTGATCCACCAGCCAGACCTGAATATTTTCCTGCTGAATCAGCATGGCTGCTTGCTCAGGTTCGGTGGCTTTAAATACCTGATAACCCCATTTGGTCAATAAGGTCGACATGCCTTCCAGAATGGTTTCATCATTGTCCAGACACAGAATCTTAAAGGCCTTGCTCTTTAAAGGTACGGCCTGAACCGGTGCTGCGACGACTTTCGGTGCTTTAATCACAGGCACTTCAATCATAAAGCAGGAGCCTTTGCCTAGCGCAGAAGATACATGTACCGGATAGTCCAGCATGCTAGTCATGCGTTGTACGATCGCCAGACCTAGGCCTAGACCTTGTTCACCCCAGGGAGAGGTGTGGCCGCAACGTTCAAACTCCTGAAACAGTTTGATGCGCTGTTCTTCGGCAATGCCCGGGCCGGTATCCCAGACGCCAATACGAATATGATGGGGTCTGCTACTCGAACGTAACACACCCACCACCACTTTACCTTTGGCGGTATAACGCAGCGCATTGCTGACAAAGTTCTGGATAATCCGGCGAATCCATTGCGGATCAGTATCAATCCAGAACTGCGCATCATGCACACTGAACTTGATGCCACGTTGTGCAGCGATGGATTTGAACTGGAGTTCCAGATCGCTCAGCAGGTCATGCAGTGGATAAGCCTGACGTTTCGGCTGAATGGTCCCACCTTCCAGTCGGGCAATGTCCAGCAGGGCAGACAGCATGCTTTCTGCACCATGCAAGGCACGATCCAGTTGTTGCAAGGTCTTGCGGTCTTCGTCATTTTGTACACTTTGTTCAAGTGCGGTACTGAACAGACGCGCAGCATGCATCGGCTGCAACAGGTCATGACTGGCGGCAGCAATGAAGCGGCTTTTTGACATATTGGCCTTATCTGCCTGTTCCCGTGCCAGTTGCTGTTCAGACAAGGCATCGGCCAGCTGCTGGGTACGGTCCTGAACCCGTGCTTCAAGCACGGCTTCATTTTCACGGAAAGCGGTAATATCGGCGAAAGTGGTAACAAAACCACCGCCTTCGATCGGATTACCGCGCATCTGAATGACGCGGCCATCTTTACGAATCCGTTCAAATTCATGGGCACTGCCGACCTGCATCCAGTGAATCCGCTTACGGACATGTTCTTCCACCGAACCCGGGCCACATTCACCACGTTCAGCGTTATAACGGATCAGGTCGGCGATCGGACAACCCACATAGACAATATCGGTCGGATAATCGAACAGTTTCAGATACTGATTATTCCAGGCCACCAGACACATGTTTTCATCGACCACGCTGACCCCTTGGGTCATGTGATCAATCATGGTCATGATCAGGTTCTGGTTAAAACGTTGCCATTGCGAGGCCTGATCGAGAATATTGGCGACCTGACCCAATGCCAGACCATTGTTGACCATGGCTGTGGTGAGCAGGGTACGTGCCGAGGCTGCCCCGATGGTCCCCGCCAGATACTGTTCGGTGAAGCGCCACCACATGCCATTGGCACTGCTGTTTTCATTCAGCTCAACACTGTTTTGGGTACAGAACTGCTGGAAAGCGCGTGTGGTTGGGCCTTCTCCGGTAATGCGTTTAGCCAGGGTAATCAGATCGCCGACTTTTAAACGGGCGACATCCTGATGCGAATAGCTGACCTCGGTAGAAGGACTCTGCGATGGCAGTGGCTTGGTTTCATAATAGAAGAAACTTTCGGCCTGAATCTGTTCGGCAATACTCGGACGGAAAATACGGGAAATCCAGATATACAGCAGGGTATTTAAGCCCAGTGCCCAAACTACTCCATGCGTCAGCGGATCAAAAGACTCAAAACCGATCAGGGCTTCAGGTCTTAACCAGTTCCAGCCAAAAGGACCTTGATTCAGCAGGCTTTGGCTAAAGCTGCTATAGGCTTCGGGCAGGCTGCGCAAAATGGTTGGAAACAGCAGGGTATAAGCCCACAAGGCAAAACCAGTCAGCAGTCCAGCATAAACGCCCTGTTTACTACCGCCACGCCAGTACAGTCCACCGATGAGTGCCGGAGCGAATTGTGCCACAGCACTAAACGCCAACAGACCAAACACTGAGAGCTGGTCAATATCATTAAAGAAGTTGAAGAACAGGAAGCCCATCAACATCACACCCAGGATACAGACCCGGCGGGTAAATTTCAGTACCAGCGGTAAGCGTTTGTCATGCCTGGAAATCAGCTTTAAACGCCACAACGCCGGCATGATCAGGTCATTACTGAGCATGATTGACAGTGCCACGGAAGACACCAGCAGCATCCCGGTAGAGGCAGAAAAACCACCCAAGAAGGCTAATAAAGTGAGCCAGTCCTGGTTATAGCTAAGTGGCAAGGACAGTACCGCTACATCCGGAATGGCCAGATATTGCGGTGCAGCATGTAGCGCCCAGCTGGCAATGGGAATAATCGCCAAGGTGGTCAGAATCAAATAGACCGCGAACCAGCGCCGCGCACCGCGGATATGTTTTTCATCACGCAGCTCAACCACCGCCACATGGAACTGGCGCGGCAGGCAGATAATGGCCAGTGCCGCCAGCAGGGTCTGGATCCAGAAGCTTTGTGGCACACCAAATAGCTGTACATCATGAAAAGTAGTGCTGATATCGGTACTGATCTGTGCCAGATTCTCTGGTGCTTCAAACATAAAGAAACAGGCAACTGCCAGCAGGGCGAAGAGTTTGACAAAAGACTCAAATGCCACGGCCAGCATCAGGCCGCCATGCTGTTCAGTATTGGCAATCTGCCTGGTACCAAACATCATCGCCAGTATCGCCAGAACCCCAGTCAGAAAAAGCACGCCATTGGTGGTGCCGGTTACACCTGCGGAAGGTTCAAGAATGACAGCGGCACTCAGGGCAATCGCACGTAACTGCAAGGCCAGATAAGGCACAATCGCCACCACTGCCAGAATGGTTACCAGCGAGGCGAGGGGACCACTTTTACCATAGCGTGCTGCGACAAAGTCAGCGATCGAGGAAATGGCATGATGCTGGCGTACCCGTCCCAGACGGCGCCAGATGTCATAGCCGACGGCAACGAAGAGCAGCGGACCCAGATAGATCGGCAGGAAAATAATCCCTTCACGTACCGCAGCACCGGTGGCGCCATAAAAGGTCCAGGAGGAGCAGTACACTCCTAAAGTTAAACTAAACAATAGCATGCGCCCACGGGTACTCAGCCGGCTGGCATGTTTTTCCCCGTAGAAAGCGCAGATAAAG
Source organism: Acinetobacter sp. (assembly GCF_049284435.1). Classification (GTDB taxonomy): domain Bacteria; phylum Pseudomonadota; class Gammaproteobacteria; order Pseudomonadales; family Moraxellaceae; genus Acinetobacter. The sequence continues at coordinate 11,977 of NZ_JBAPXX010000070.1, forward strand.
AGTAATGCGATATAGAGGGCGAGTACCCCTATGATAAGCCAACTGTTCATATAGCCTGATGTGTACTGAGCATGCCGCTATGATAGCGCATCACGAAAGCGACGGTTTAAATTGATCATTTTTTAACGACCAAAGTCTAAATTACAAGCACCTACGATTCTTGTTAATTTGTAACAGTGATAATTCGAATTAAAAAATAGTCGGCCCAAGGTTGGGCTACAGGAGTGTAATTATGGATGAGGTGCAAGTAGATCGAATTCTACAGAATCCAAAATTCAAGGAAATGGTCCACAAGAAAAGTATGCTTAGCTGGACGTTGACCGGAATCATGCTATTTGTCTATGTAGGTTTCATGTTGCTGGTTGGTTACAACAAAGAATTTCTATTGTCTTCAATTTCAGGTGGTGTAACCACGTGGGGTATTCCACTCGGTTTGGGTATCATTGTCTTGTCGTTTATCTTGTGTGGTGTGTATTCCTACATTGCCAATAATAAACTTGATCAATTGACTGAAGAAGCAATCCGTGAAGTCGAAGCGATTGCGCATGAAAAAGGACACCACTAAGATGAAATGGAATTCTCTTATTGCCCTTGCTGCAACCGCAATGGCCTCAGGTATGGCTTTCGCTGGTCCTGATCTGGGTGCAGCAGAACAGCAGGCGACCAACTGGCACGCGATTATCATGTTTGTGATTTTCGTAGGTGCAACACTGTTCATTACCAAATGGGCAGCGAAACAAACCACCAGCACCACAGATTTCTATACGGCCGGTGGCGGTATTTCTGGTTTCCAGAATGGCCTGGCCATTGCCGGTGACTATATGTCAGCCGCATCATTCCTGGGTATTTCCGCGATGGTGTTCTTGTCAGGCTTTGATGGCTTGCTGTATTCACTGGGCTTTATGGTCGGTTGGCCGATCGTATTGTTCCTGGTGGCAGAACGTCTGCGTAACCTGGGTAAATATAACCTGTCAGACGTAGTATCTTTCCGCTTGCAGGAAAAACCGGTACGTACCTTGGCTGCTTTAAGCTCGCTGGTTGTGGTTGCGTTCTACCTGATTGCACAGATGGTGGGTGCAGGTCAGCTGATCAAACTTCTATTCGGTCTGAACTATAATATTGCAGTCGTGATCGTTGGCTTGCTGATGATGGCTTATGTCATCTTCGGCGGTATGTTGGCGACCACCTGGGTACAGATCATCAAGGCGGTAATGTTGCTGTCTGGTGCGACCTTTATGGCATTCATGGTCATGAAAGGCGTGGGCTTCAGCTTTACCAACATGTTTGAACAGGCGATTGGTGTCTACTCAAAAGTACATGATTTAAGCCTGACAGATGCCACTAAGATCATGGGTCCGGGTAGTCTGGCGTCTAATCCAATTGATGCGATTTCTTTAGGTCTGGCATTGATGTTTGGTACAGCAGGTCTTCCACATATCCTGATGCGTTTCTTCACGGTAAAAGATGCCAAAGAAGCGCGTAAGTCAGTAGTGGTTGCTACAGGTTTTATTGGTTATTTCTACCTGCTCACCTTCATCATTGGTTTCGGTGCGATTCTATATGTATCGAATAACCCGCAATTCCTTGATGTTGCAAAAATGGCTGTGACTGGCAAGCTTGAGCTGGTGGGTGGTAACAACATGGCGGCGGTGCACCTGTCTGATGCAGTGGGCGGTGACCTGTTCATGGGCTTCATTTCTGCAGTCGCATTTGCCACGATTCTTGCAGTCGTTGCAGGTTTGACCCTGTCAGGTGCTTCAGCAATTTCGCATGACTTATATGCCAACGTTTTGAAGAAAGGCCAAACCACGCCTGAATCTGAACTACGTATGTCTAAAATCGCGACTTTAGGTCTTGCGATCTTCGCGATGATTCTCGGGATTCTGTTCGAGAAACAAAACGTAGCTTTCATGGTCGGTCTGGCATTCTCGGTTGCGGCATGTGCCAACTTCCCGGTACTGGTATTGTCTATGTTCTGGAAAGGCTTGACGACACGCGGTGCAGTCATTGGTGGTGTTGCAGGTCTTGTAACAGCAGTAACCTTGATTGTGCTGTCTAAAGCAGTATGGGTCGATACTTTGGGTATTTCTGATACACCAGTGAACCCGTTCAATGGTCCTGCAATCTTCGCGATGCCATTGTCATTCTTGTGCTGCTGGTTGTTCTCTGTGACGGATAATTCGGCACAGGCTCAGGCAGAACGCAAAGCCTTTGATGCGCAGTTTGTACGCTCACAAACTGGTATTGGTATCTCAGGCGCATCGGATCACTAAGATCTGCGCTACGCTAAAAAAGCCCCATCAGGGGCTTTTTTTATGGAGATATAATCAAGTTTTTTCTTTAGGATAAACGCCGTATTGAATTGAGCTGGCTGGATTTGTGCAGTGTTATTTCAGTAATTTTCATACAAATCGAATATCTGCAAGCGGCTTTGAGCATGCTATGTTAAAAGCTGCTCACAATAACAATGTGTTCCCTACATGAAGATAGTAACAACAATAGCAACAAGAGGGGCATTATGAAGCAATCTCTGCAGCAGTTCTGGAACAGCTTTACCCATTTGCCTTCGGCATGGCTGCTATGCCTGCAATTGCTGATCTTGATCTTGTCGGTATTGAGTTATGAAAGCGTGTCTTATCGGGCGGGAACCTGGGTGCTCGGTGTTCTGGTTCTACTGGTGATTGCCAGGGTTATTCGCCAGACCCCGATGTTTACCATTTTAGGACTCAGCTTTGTCGCCGGCGCGATTTTGTTTTCCTCTCTGATCGTGCTGGGCTTGCGTTATACCTGGGTCCATATCATCGCCAACCTGTTTGAAGCTTGTGCTTATTTCAGTGCAGCCTATGGCCTTTTGCGTTATATGTTCCATGACCGTTATCTGACCAAGGATGAACTCTTTGCCGCTGGCGCAGTATTTACCTTGCTGGCTTGGGGCTTTGCATTCCTCTACAGTATCTGCCAGCTGCTGGTGCCGCACAGCTTTTCGGCCCCCGATCTGCAAGCCTATCAAACCTGGCTGGATCTGATTTTTCTCAGTTTCAGTGTACAGTCTGCAACAGGACTGTCCGATATAATGCCAGTCAGTCCGGTCGCACGGATGCTGGCCATTATCCAGATGTTTGTCGGGGTGATGTATCTGGCGCTGATTGTATCCCGCTTAATTGCCTTGCAATATATCGCACGTCTACCGCATAAAAAGAACGTGAAAAATAGAGAAAACCCGCCTGAGTAATGAGGCTCATCCTTTTATTGTATTTGTTACAGTAACTTAACGGCTTTATTTTGTGTCACATCCTAAAATAGCAGGAGATTTAGCTCCCATAGATTGAATCTGTCTGATCATTTTGACCTTACCAATAATTATTTGACGCTGTTCGTCGATCCAATTTTTAAAAAATGGAGGATGTATGCCTTCCACAAAACCATCCTGGTTTGCCAATATTAATCCAAATGTTTTTATCAGTACTGTTGCCATTATTGCGATATTTTTAGCATTGGTCGTATTTGCACCCGATGCTTTTTCAGTTCTCACCCAGCAACTGAACCAGTGGATTACCACTTCCTTTAGCTGGTTCTATGTATTGTCGGTGGCGATATTTATCATCCTTCTGGCTTATATTGCCCTGTCGGATATGGGCAAAATCAAACTGGGGCCCGACCATAGTCAACCGAAATATAGCAGTGCCTCCTGGTTTGCGATGTTATTCACCGCAGGGATGGGAATTGGACTGATGTTCTTTGGTGTGGCCGAACCGGTGATGCATTATGTTACGCCACCTGCCGGTGAACCGGAAACTGTACTGGCTGCACAACAATCTATGCGGGTCACCTTTTTCCACTGGGGCTTACATGCCTGGGCCATTTATACGCTTGTTGGCCTCTCCTTGGCTTATTTCGCTTATCGGCATCAATTACCTTTAAAAATCCGTTCGGCATTGTATCCGCTGATCGGTCAAAAGATCTATGGCCCAATTGGAGATGGCGTCGATACCTTTGCCACCATTGGTACAGTATTTGGTGTCGCCACCACACTGGGTTTCGGAGTCACACAGATCAATTCAGGTTTGAATTACTTGTTTGGTGTTGAACAGGCACCTAGCACTCAGGTGATCCTGATCATTGTAGTGAGTGCCATGGCAGCGGCTTCCGTATTTTTTGGATTAGATAAAGGAATTAAACGTTTATCTGAACTAAATTTGGTGCTTGCACTGCTGTTGCTGATCTTTGTCTTTGTGGCGGGTCCGAGTATTTATCTGTTACAGACGACTATTCAGAATGCCGGCCAGTATGTCTCTAATCTGTTTAGCATGACCTTTAATCTGTATGCCTATCAGCCCAGTGGCTGGATTGGGGGCTGGACCATCATGTACTGGGCCTGGTGGATTTCCTGGTCGCCATTTGTCGGGATGTTTATTGCCCGGGTCTCGGAAGGGCGTAGTATTCGTGAGTTTATTGTTGGTGTACTGCTGATTCCGACCGGATTTACCCTGATCTGGATGGGCTTTATGGGCAATGCCGCGCTGTATAGCATTATGCATGAAGCCAATACTGGCTTATTAGAGGCGGTTCAGCGTGATTCGTCAGTGGCCCTGTTTGAGTTTCTGAATAATCTGCCCTTCAGCTCAGTGACCAGTATCATTGCAACTTTACTGGTAATGCTGTTCTTTGTAACTTCTGCCGATTCAGGGGCATTGGTGACTGATTATCTGACAGCCAAAAGTGATAATTCACCGACCTGGCAGCGTCTGTTCTGGACAGTTCTCATGGCTTTATTGGCTATCATCCTCTTGCTGGCTGGTGGCTTAGAGGCCTTGCAATCGGCTACGATCATGAGCGCCTTGCCATTTACATTTATTATGCTGCTGATGTGCTGGGGATTAATCAAAGCCCTACATCTGGATGTCACCAAAATGCATGCGCTGCAAGCCGCACGGATCACCCCGCGTGCAATCCAGAATCCACGCAGCTGGCAACAGCGATTAGGCCTGATTATGCATTATCCGCACACTCAGGAAGAGGTGCAGCAGTATATTCATAATACAGTGAATAAGGCATTTCTCAGCTTTCAAAGTGAATTGAAACGGCGCCGCTTAGAAGTGACGATTCGTCCGCTAGAAGACGGTATACAGCTCCGTGTTGATCATCAGGATGAAATTAATTTTATCTATCAGGTCAATGCGACTCAGACTTTAAGTCCAAGCTTTATGTCTGAACTGGAGAATGCGGGAGTAGATTCCTATCAGGCAGAAGTCTTTTTAAGAGAAGGAGGACAGGGCTATGATGTGATGGAGTGGACGCAAGAAGATCTATTACAGGACATCATTGACCAATATGAACGTCATTTGCACTTCTTAAGTCTGGTACGTACGCCTGAGTAAACGAAGTCATAAAACAATAAAAAAGGACGCAAGATGCGTCCTTTTTGATTCAGAATCTAATCAGAAATTAGAAACGGAATTTGGCATTAAGGGCACCTAGGTGTGCATCATTCGCACCGTATTCACCATCAGCATAAACGTAGCTTGCGCCCAGTGATACTGCTGGAGTCACAAAATAGCTTGCATTTACGCCAACTGCAGAGGTCGGCACGGTAGAGCTCTTGTAGCTGCCGTCTGTATAAGAAACACCTAGACCCAGTTTAGGCGTTACATAAAGATCTGTTTTCAGTTGATACATCGTATCTTCGCCAGAAACTAAACCGGCTTCCAAACCGATTGCCATGTCAGTGCCATCGATTGGACCTACATATTTAGTTCGTGCGGTGACTGCATCTTTCTTATCGCGAATAGCGCGCGATTCCATAGTTGCACTCATCAGGCCATTATTTAAAATGTTGAAAGTATCTAAGGATTCTGTAGCAGCAATATTGGTATAACCTACCGCCATCAGGAAGTTTGGTAAAACCATGGCACCCAGCTCTAGTGCATAACGATCGCCAGAATCATCACTTTGAATTGAAGCGGTGAAATCGTTTTTAGCGTCAGTTTTAGAGTGGTTATAAGATGCGCTTGCATATACCGGCACAACACTTGTAGGAATATAGGCTTCACCCTTAATACCGTAAGAATGCTGCTCTGCATCAAATTCTTCATTTATCGTAACTCGGTTACCATTCACATTAACTGTGCGGTTAATATCGGCAGTCAGCTGGCCAAAATTGTAGCCAGCAGAAATGCTGCTTGCTTGATTCAGGAAAGCAGCTTCAGCTAATGGTCCCTTAGAGGCGTCGACATCTTTAAAATAATAAGTCCCTTGTACCCCAACGTTATAGTTACCATCGTTAAGTTCAGCATCGTAATAGCCGACAGTACCTTGTACTTCAGCTTGGTAGGCTTGGGCACCTGTCACAGCAAGTAATAATGCTGATGCTAAATAAACTTTTTTCATACGCATTCCAATTAAGTTAATGAAAAAACATTTGAATTTTCATGAATAAAAGTCAAAAGGTCAACCTTTAATCGGTAGTTAAATTGCTAACAAAAAAGGACGCATATCGCGTCCTTTTTTACTTCAGCATCTAATCAGAAATTAGAAACGGAATTTGGCATTTACACCAATCGTTTGAGTATCACGAACTTGAGCAGTTTGCGCAAGATTTGCTTCGTAGTTAGCATTTACATAAGATGCGCCAACTGCAACAGCAGGAGTGATGAAGTAGTTAACGTTCGCGCCCCAAGCTTTGTCTGGAGAACCAGCAAAGCTAGATTCCATATAAGATGCGCCAACGCTTAACTGTGGGTTAAGGAAAAGAGTTGTACCTAAGTTGTAGGCAGTATCTTCGCCATAAACTAAGCCACTTTCAAAACCAATTGACATGTTAGTACCGTCAATCGCGCCTACATATTTTGTACGGGCAGTGATTGCGTCTTGGTCTCCATTGATTGTTTGAGACTCTAAGCCTGCTTTAATAACACCGTTGTTAAACATGTTGAAAGCATCATAAGAAGTTTGGTCAGCAACGCTGGTATAACCAACAGCAACCAAGAAGTTAGGGATTAGTAATGCACCTAATTCTAATGCATAACGGTCACCATTGTCGTCTGCTTTACCCGCTTTGTTATCCGCGATGGTATGGCTATAAGAAGCGCTTGCATAAGCAGGAACAACTTGAGTCGGAATATACGCTTCACCTTTTACACCGAAAGTATGGTGCACAGTGCGGTCACCAAATTCTTGTCCGTCTTCGCCGTATGTATAAGCAGCAGAAACATTAGATGCTTGGTTTAAAAAAGCAGCTTCAGCTAAAGGACCTTTAGAAGCATCAACATTGTTGAAATAGTAAGTACCTTGAACTGCACCAGTGAAGTCTTGTTCATTCGCAGTGTTGTCGATGAACTCTGACTGACCTTGAACTTCAAATTGATATGCTTGAGCACCGGTCATGGCTAATAATAAAGCAGTGGCTAAACCGAGTTTTTTCATGATATTTACCGTTTTGTTACAAGATGTGTACAACTTTGGAACACATTGTATTGTAACAATTTATTAAGTCAATCCAATTCGAAATCGCTATTTTTTTTAAGCTAAATCATTGTATTAATTTTGTGTAAAATTCAAGTATTGGGCTCAGAAGCCATTTTGGATAAAAAATCTTTTATAACAAAAAGCTAGAATTTAAATATAGAGTCAGGGCTAAGGATTAAGGAGGAATTGTGTTGCTATTTAAATCAATTAATACGATTAAATTGAATATCTTTATCTATTAAAACAATTAATAATAGGTGAGCTAATTCATAAATGTGTCAAGAAGTGCGAGATGTCTAGCGCATCATGTCTTGATTGGATTGCTTGATTTTAGAGCACAACCAGCTTGGGTTTTAGAGTAGTTGTCTTTTTTTTGAGCTAAATGGGCATGTTTTATAATCTTGACTGAAGCAATCGACTTTACATTTTTAGGAGAATTTTACATAATATGAAAATCAAGTTAGAGTTCACACTTTCATCGTGATTTAGCCTGATTCTCCACAATTTTTTGTTTTATCGCCCAGCTTTCCCCAAGGTTGGGCTTTTTTTTGTCCAGCATTTTTTATTTCAGATCATTCTGTTTCTGAAAAAACCTTTAATTCAAAACAAGATGAGGAGAAGAAATATTATAATAATTTTAAGCACCAAAATAGTGCATAATAAAAAGTAAAAATATAGGCCTAAAATTTAATAGCTAAAAAAAACCCCGATTTTCATAGAAAATCGGGGTTTTTTCGCCAAAATTTGCGGGTAGACTAAAATATCTGCTGAGGAATAATTTAACTCGCCCTAATGCGGTGCATTATGCACCTATTTGTTGCAGGTGTAAATAGTGCAGAAAGCAAGTTTTTATATTTTTTTAGCTGCTCAAATTCCCTTGTTTTTGTAAGAAATTATAGGGAGCTGTGGTCACGAATCCCTGCACTAAAGTTTCAAATGAACCAAATTAACTATCTGAAAAATAATAGATGATAAAAATTCATTAAAAACATAAGTTAAGTAAGACTAAAGGCTTTAAGATAATCCTGTTTTATTTGTATAATAATCAATCTATTTAGCGTTGCTTGTCATATTGGGGCGTAATACAACAGCATGAATACCTTACGCTCTGAGTGGATCAGTAAACGTTTGTACTGGTCGATGTCGATTATTATTTTATGTTTACTCTGCATCTGTATTCCTTTAATCGTCAGTAGCAGTCAAAGTTATTTAAAATCCAGACAAACCTATCAACAACTGAATGCTTTACAGCAGGTTGCTGATCTGGCGAATAAAATTTCGCGTGAACGTGCGCCTGCCAATAAAGCTATGTCCAGTTCTGTCGAAGAATTTGCACAATACCAACAAGAGTTAATCAGCTATCGTCAGCAGGTGGATCGACAGTTGTCCCAGACAGCGGATGTCTTGACGGAGGTCGGGTTTAACAACCTGAGTCAGCAACTTTCGCAGCTTGAAATTAGTCTGAAAAAAGGACGTGCACAGGTCGATGCCTATACCCGGATGCCACGTCAGCAACGCAGTGCGCAAGAACTTGATCGGGCAATTCTGGCGATGTTTGCTGCCTGGGAAAGTTGTCGTGAACTTTTGCGTGACGTGGCGTTGGCTTCAGATAGCTCATCCACCCATCTGAATAACTATATTAGCCAGATTCTATTTTTATCTGATTTACGCGATCAGGCCGGTCGTGTGGCTTCGTCTATCATGGCGCATGTGACTTTTGAAGCTCCGCTTCCCACTGAAAATGTTACCCGCTCTTTACAGACCCAACATCAGGTGCGTTATTTGTGGGCCTTGATTGATACCATTCAACCTGTTCAAGATAAGACTGAGGAATTCATCCGTTTACATCGACGGGTAGAAACTGAGTTTATTCAGCAGGGCTTACCGATTGTGAGTGAGCTGATCAGTGACAGTCTGGAGCAACGTGACTACCGTTTGAGCGGAACAGAGCTGACTGAAGCGATCGTAGATAAATTTGCGACTGTGGTGGACCTGCAAACTTACCTACTGCAATACAGCAGAGATGCCGCTATTCAGGAAATGAACAGCAATATGCAGCGTTTGATCTGGAGCGTGTTGGTATCACTGATTTCATTACTCACCGCGATTTCCACCATGGTCTTTGCACGCAAACAAGTATTTTTGCCACTGATTCAGGCGCGTCACCTGCTATTGAGCCTAGCTAAAAACTCGGGTCGTCAACCAGTTGAAGCACAGGTACGGGCAGCGAATCATTCGGATTCTTTATTTGCGGCCATTCAGAAATTGCAAAAAATGTTGCAAGAACGTGATGCCCTAGAATTCCGTTTAAAAAATATTGCCCATTCCGATTCTTTGACCGGGCTGGCCAACCGTTTCGCGCTGGAAGAATATATCCGTTTTATGGAAAATCAGCCGGGTCAATTGAGCCAAACCTGTTTGATGATTATTGATATTGATCATTTTAAACAGGTGAATGATCAATATGGGCATATTATTGGCGATCAGGTGATTCAACTGGTGGCCGAGCGTTTACAGGCCAATGTCCGTGCTACAGATTTGCTGGTGCGTTATGGTGGTGATGAATTTCTGGTACTGATTGAAAATATCCAGATGGAGCAGGCATTGATTGTGGCAGATAACATTCGGGCTGAAGTGGCTGAGCGCCATATTGTGACTGCAGCAGGAGATGAGATTAAGGTTTCGGTCAGTATTGGCGTGGCGATTGGTGCTGGCTCCTGGATAGCTTTATTGTCAAATGCAGATGATGCTTTGTTTGCGGCAAAGGCTAAAGGACGCAATGCGGTGGCAGAGGTTTAAATGGTATAAGCGTGCGGCTTAAAATTAAAAAATAATTTCGAGATGTAGTTTTTATAAAACATCATCAGTGCCATTTATTCAAATAAATAAAAAATTATAAAATTTTTGGAGTATTTAAAATGAGTGAAAACTGCATCTTCTGTCAAATCGTCAAGGGTGAAATACCCTGTCATTTGATTGATGAAAATGACAGGTTTATGGCTTTTCTGACCATCTTTCCCAATACTTTGGGCGCGACTGTCGTCACCCCAAAACAGCATTATTCGAGCTACGCATTCGAACTGGAGGATCAGGTTCTGACAGATCTGATACTATATACCAAACAAGTGGCCTTAAAGCTGGATCATTATTTTGAGGATGTGGGCCGAACAGGGATGATTTTTGAAGGTTTTGGTGTTGATCATGTGCATGCCAAGTTATTTCCGATGCATCAGACCAAAGGCATACATGAGAATTGGCAACCCGTGAATTCTTCAATCGACAAATATTTCAATGCCTATGAAGGTTATATTTCATCGCATGATGCGCAAAGAGCAGATGATCAAGAACTAGCGCAATTGGCTGAAGCAATTCGTTCAATAGTCTAGTCAGAGATAAAAAAACGGTGAATAAATCACCGTTTTAGCATAGAAAAACAATCTTTTAAATCTCCCCTAACCCCTCTTTAGAAACATAGGTATCTACACATCTTTAGGTACTTAATGCAATTGTTGCGATTTCATTCAGTTCATCTATTGAATATTCCGAGAGCAGTTGAAGAGTGTTCAGTAAAATCGAAAGTCCTGCCAATATT
>NZ_JBAPXX010000071.1:0-80039 GCF_049284435.1 Acinetobacter sp.
CCAATGTGAAAGGTGTATTTGCAGCGGGTGACTGTACCACAGTGCCGTACAAGCAGATCATCATCGCGACCGGTGAAGGTGCCAAGGCATCATTGTCTGCTTTTGATTACATCATCCGTTCGGGGCAATAAAAAAAATAGCACCTGGGTTCCCCAAAACCGAGGTGCTATATCTTGTAAATACATTATTATCGCTTTATAGGAGCTCAGGACGCTAACACCCGAGTTCCTTTTTTTATATTTATTATTGGATCAGCCAAAAGTGTCCCCACACACTTTCAGCTGTTCTTTGCCTCTCACTTTTTGTTTTCAACCCTTATTTTTATACTTTCCCCAAGGTTGTCTTTACATAAAGTACTATTTATCCATCGCTTCATTTTTTAAGATTTGAATAAATTCAAACCCTTAAATTTTTCCAGTAATTGTTCTTGTGTTTCCCGATGCTCCGGATGTGAGACAATGCATTCAATTGGACAGACATCCACACAGGTCTGATGCTCATAAAAACCGACGCATTCCGTACAACGGTTCACATCAATTTCATAGACTTTTGCACCTTCATAAATCGCGTCATTCGGGCATTCCGGTAAACACATATCGCAATTGATGCATTTGTCGGTAATTAGCAGTGCCATATTTAACTCGCCTGATAAGCCAGTGAAGATGCTGAAATATCCACAGTCGAGCTTGGCAGATTACGGATGAGCAGGGCATATTGCATATCGACATCTGCCGGAACCGGAATCTCGACGATATGACCTGAACCTTTAGCGTCTTCGATCAGATTACCTTTTTTGTCTTTCATTTCGGTTAAAGTGAAGGTGATATTTCCTTTAGTCGTCATCAGTTCGAGTGAGTCACCGACAATAAAACGGTTTTTCACATCGATCTTGATGTAATCGCCATTACATTCCAGCACCTCACCGCAGAAAATTTGATGATCAAAACTGGAAGAACCATGTTCATAATTCTGATATTCACTATGTACATGACGACGCAGAAAACCTTCGGTGTAACCACGATTCGCTAAGCCTTCCAATTGTGTCATCAGTGACGGATCAAAAGGTTTACCCGCAAGTGCATCATCAATCGCTTTACGGTAAATTTGAGCAGTACGGGCGCAATAGAAATAAGACTTGGTACGGCCTTCAATCTTCAGTGAATGTACACCTACTTTGGTTAGTCGCTCTACATGCTGAACAGCACGCAGGTCTTTGGAATTCATGAAATAAGTTCCGTGTTCATCTTCTTCTGCGGCAAACATGTCTTCTTCGTTGCGCTGTAACAGCACTGGCTCGTTGAATTGGTGCTGCATCTGCATGTGCTGTTCATCGGCATCTTTTGAGCAGCAGCCTGAATCAAGATTTTTTACTGGAATGACATCACCGGTTTCATCTTCCTTGGCATCCAGAACTTTATATTCCCAACGGCAGGCATTGGTGCAGGCACCCTGATTGGCATCACGTTTGTTCATATAGCCAGACAGCATGCAACGGCCAGAGTAGGCCATACACAATGCGCCATGTACGAATACTTCAATCTCCATATCAGGCACTTGCTGTTTGATTTCTGCAATTTCTTCAATCGACAGTTCACGTGACAGAATGACACGGGTCAGACCCATGTTTTTCCAGAATTTTACGGTTGCCCAGTTCACGGCATTCGCCTGAACAGACAGGTGAATATCCATCTCTGGGAAATGTTCGCGTACCATCATAATCAGTCCTGGATCGGACATGATCAACGCATCCGGCTGCATTGCAACGACCGGTTCCAAGTCACGGATAAAATTTTTCAGCTTGGAGTTATGCGGCTGGATATTGACCACCACATAGAATTTTTTGCCGAGAGCATGTGCTTCTTTAATACCAATCGCTAAATTGTCATGGTCAAATTCATTATTACGAACCCGCAGGCTATAGCGCGGTTGGCCGGCATAGACTGCATCTGCACTATAAGCAAAAGCGTAGCGCATATTTTTGAGTGAGCCAGCTGGTGAGAGAAGTTCGGTAACGGTAGTAATGCTCATGATCAAATCGAAAGACATATAAAAATTACGGCTTTATTCTAATCATCTGGAATCTGGATTCAACCTAGTAAATCACTCGGAAATACGCGATTTGGATGTAAAACAAGGTTTTATTTTAAGTAGGGAATCCTCCATAAAATGTCTTCAATATTCAATCATTTTCAGGGTTTTCAAGCGTTTTTAAAATCTGGCAATGATCAATGGTGGTTGGGGTATTGCAACTTTCTCTCAGTGTGATTAGTTGTCGTTCAAATATCTGTAATTCTTTAATTTTATTTGAAATATCCGAAAGATGCTGATCAATCAGCTGGTTGACGGCACAGCATTCCTGCTCCGGATTTTGTTCGAGTTGAATCAAAGTTTCAATCTCTTTTAAAGACATGTCCAAGGCACGACAACGCTTAATAAAAAGTAGTCTTTTTAATGCGTCTTCACCATAATAACGATACTGATTACTTGCTCGAAAATTCGGCTGAATAAAGCCTTTTTTCTCATAAAAACGTAGGGTATCAGTGCTTAGACCAGTCTTTTTGGCCATTTCTGAAATCAAATAAACTGACATATCGCCCTCATGCTTGACCTTGGAGTTAGTCCATAGTTTCTAATCAATTTATCGTATTTTAGATAAAAAATCATCGGGGGAGTTATATGGCCTGTAGTTGTAGTCCTGAACCGGCACCCATCAAGCCCAACAGCAAATTTAGAACAGCGCTATGGATTGCCTTGCTGGTGAACTTCACTTTATTTGTAGTAGAGCTGATCGGTGGTGCTTATGCACATTCATCGGCCTTGTGGGCAGACGCGCTAGATTTCTTTGGTGATGCCGTCAATTACGGGATTTCTTTGGCTGTACTAGGTGCGAGCCTCTATTGGCGGGCAACAGTCGCTTTGGTGAAGGGAATGACCATGGCGTTGTTTGGTCTTGTAGTGATTGGCAAAGTGATTTATGCCTATCTGCAAGGTATTTCACCTGAAGCACTGACAATGGGCCTGATTGGCGTGTTGGCCTTAGTGGCGAATGTATTTACAGCAGCAATTCTTTATGCTTTTCGTGAAGGTGATTCCAATATGCGGTCGGTCTGGCTTTGTAGCCGCAATGATGCAATTGGTAACTTTGCGGTCATTTTGGCAGCCGTAGGCGTATTTGGTACGGGCAGTCTTTGGCCAGATATTATTGTGGCTGTGATTATCGCAACACTCGGCATCACATCAGGTTATCAAGTGATTAAGCAGTCCCTGAAAGAAAGATCACTTAAACATAAATCCAGCTAATTTTTATATTTAAAGCTGTCCTGCAGGGCAGCTTTTTATTTGTTTTCATTTTTATAATACGTGAAAAATAAAGCTTTACAAATAAACAAATTAAATTAGAATCTCTCGCGAAATTCATAAAATATACATAAATTTTAATAATTTATTTTTTTTGCATCGTGCGAGGGTTAATGTGGATTTAATTAAAATTTTTTCAATATTGGCAATATCTGGTCTAGCCGCTTGTAGTTCCAAAGTCGTGACTTATGATGCAACAGGAAAAATCATCGGTTCATGTAAGGCAATGCGTGGCCTACTTTCAACTGCAAGTGCACATTGTAGTGGTTCAGGCGATGCCTTGGGTGTGAATTACAATACGCCGGATGCTGCTACGGGCCTATTACCAACGCCACCAAGCCAAAATCAGATTAATTTAAAACCGTAAATAATAAAGGGGAATATCATGAAATTATCAGCACTTATTGCACTCGTAGCGACTGTTGTATTGACGGGCTGTGCATCGACAGTGACTACATTTGACTCTCATGGCCGTATGATTGGTTCATGTAAAGCGCAAACGGGTTTCATCATTGCCGGTGGCGCAGGCTGTTCAGGTTCTGCAAACCAGGAAGGTCGTGATCATTAATTATTTGGTGATTATTCCAATAAAAAACCGGACTTAAAAGTCCGGTTTTTTATTTTAGAAAATCTTATTTTTCTACGAATGCACGTTCAATCACGTAGTCACCCAGAACGCCCATTTTTGGAGATTCTTTCAGACCGTGTTGGTCAAGAAGCGCAGCAACGTCATCTAAGAATGCCGGGCTACCACATAGCATGGCACGGTCAGTTTCGGGATTGAAACGTGGCAGACCGATTTTTTCAAACAGTTCACCGGTTTCAATCGCAGTCGTGACACGACCTTGATTTGGATATTCTTCACGGGTTACGGTTGGGTAATATACTAATTTTTCTTTCGCGCCAAGTTCAGAGAAGAATTCATGATTTGGCACTTCATTCAGGATCAAATCTTGATAAGCCAGTTCTGAAATGAAACGGGTACCGTGAACCACGATAATCTTTTCAAAACGCTCGTAAGTTTCTGGGTCACGAATCGTAGAAAGGAACGGCGCAAGACCTGTACCAGAGGAAAGAAGGTACAAATTTTTACCAGGGTTTAAGTCATCTAGTACCAATGTACCTGTAGGCTTTTTAGAAACCAAAATGTCATCACCCACTTTTACTTTCTGTAAAATCGAAGTCAGTGGACCATCTGGCACTTTAATTGAGAAAAATTCTAACTCTTCTTCGTAGTTGGCGCTTGCAATTGAATATGCGCGCATTAACGGCTTGCCATTGACTTCAAGGCCGATCATTACAAACTGACCGTTTTTAAAACGCAAAGCAGTGTCACGAGTCGTTTTAAAAGAGAATAAAGTATCATTCCAGTGGTGGACGTGAGTAATCTTTTCGACGTTAAAAGCAGCCATTAAAGGTCTCAATAAATTATCAAATTAGAACAGCTTGCTATTCTAATCTAAATTCATTCTCGATAAACTGAATATATTTAATTGAGCTTATCAAAAAAAGTGATGATGACTGAACTGACGCTGCCGATTATTGGTTATATGCGTTCTCCCTATAAAGAAAAATTTGGTATTCCGCGTCAGCCGAATCTGGTTCAGGTCGAAAGCTATATCGAAATGGTCGGGCCGTATAATGATCTGCTCGCCTTTGAGGGGATTGAAGAATTCAGTCATCTTTGGCTGGTCTGGCAATTTCATGACAATAAAAACCAGAACACCAGCCAGTTTCGTCCACAAGTGCGTCCGCCGCGTTTGGGCGGTAACAAGAAAATAGGCGTGTTTGCTACGCGCAGCATGTATCGTCCATCACCGATTGGTTTATCTGTAGTCAAACTCAAAGAAGTGAGAAAAGTGGGCAAGCATGTTCGAGTGTATGTGACAGGGAGTGACTTGCTCGATGGCACGCCAATTGTCGATATCAAACCTTATATTCAATATTCGGATGCCATTGTTGAAGCACAAAGCGGTTATGCACAGGATGAACCATCACGTAAAACCGTCATCTGGAGCGATGAAGCGGAGCAACAAAAGCAACAATTACTGTTGAATGGAAAAATTTCTGTGCAGACTATTCAGGAGCTGGAAGCTGTCTTATCTCTAGATCCAAGGCCAGCATATCAGGATGATGAGGAACGGATTTATGGGATGAAGTTTGCTACGGTAGATATCCATTTCAAAGTTCATACTCAGCAAGCGATAATTACTGCTATCCATCATACTTCTTCCTGATTTATAGACTCCACCACACCAATCCAATCAATACTGCCATATGAATAAGCTGTACTGGTGCAAAATACAGGGCAAATTTAAATCCACCAGTCAGGGCAGCATTCACCGATTTGGCCATTGCATGGGCTCCCAGACCTAATAATAGGGCGTAAATAAGATGGGTATTGGAAGGATCTCCTTGAATCACCACACCTGCCATTGCAGCATGAACCTCAAATAATGAAGCGAGCAAGGTGCCGGCCAATAAGCCGGCATTACCAAGCCACAATTCAAGCGCATAAATTCCGGCCTGAATCAGTGTTAAAGTAACTGCAATAATGACAGCTTCTTTTAGGCTGAACATCGGGCTGTCCGCAGATTCCAACTCTTGGACCGGTTTCGCCTTGCGCAATAATAAAAATGCACAGGCTGCCAGAAGGATTACGGCAACTAAAGAGGGCAAGAGCAGGATTTTAAGCCAGCTCCAGGATACGCCCCCGATCACAATCAATAGCAGTACAATAGTCGAGATACAGGACATCAGCGCGGCACCGGCATTCGATCGTGCATCCATTTCACCTTTACGGACCTGTAAACCCAACTGAGCGATGGTCGCCGTACTGGAAACAAAACCGGAAGCGATGGAGGACAGCATCAGGGCATTTTTAGTCGAGAAAAAGCGTTTCGCAATATGCGCCAGAGCTTGTACCACTAAAATTAAGGTCAGTAATTTTAAGATAAGATAAGGGTTAAGCACTTCGCCCCAAAAAGGGCGATCAGGGGTAAGAGGCAAGCCAATCAAAATCAAGGCCAGTAATAACAGTCCATCCCTGAATTCGGCTTCTTTAATCCATTTTCCGGCAATATTGTGCATAGTATGCTTGGCCATCAAAATACCGGTTAAGAGCACAGAAAGACCGGCTGCCAGAGGAATATTCCACAAACACATGGCGCCAACAAAATAGGTCATCACAAATGCAAGCTCTGTGGTAATGCCCGGGTCATCTGGCTGATTTTTGATGGATAAAATGACCATGCCACCCACGATCAAAGCACCTATTACAGCAATTACGATTCCAAACAGGAAACACAGTGCACCCAATAAAGCACAGATCGCAAAGGAACGTAAGCCGGCAAAACTCGGCTGCTGCTCACGTTGCTTATGCCGCTCCCGCTCCAGACCAATCAATAGGCCGCAGCCTAATGCCGAGGTGAGTATCGTGAGCAGTTCATGAAAAGAATGCGCATGCAGGGGAACCGCAGTCAAATCCATCTGTGACCTCAGCAAGCTAAGAGTTGATTATTTAAAAATATATGCAACGAGATCAGGTTTGCATAGATTAAAAATGTTGCGGTAACGATCAAATTCATTATTTGCTTTCTTTTTGAGATTGAAATAGAAACGTACATTCGATAGGTTGGGAGCATGCGAAAAACTGCAAAAACTTGTTATAGTGGAGGCAAGTTTGGGGACTGATAATAATGAAATTTGACTTTGAAATTGATACGGCATGGTGTCTAGACCAACTCTTTAAAGGCGGTAAAATCAGTGAACGCGACCGAATGCTGGTACAAACCACTCATCGGCAACGTGAACAATTAAAATGGCACCCTTTACAGTGGATTGCCAATTTTAATCTGGTCGATCAGTCCCATCCTCAAACGACTTTGACCCTGAATCGTTTATGTCAGTGGCTGGCAGAAAAAACCGGATTGATGTTCTATATCATTGATCCGCTCAAAGCTGATGTACAGGCATTGACCAATGTCATGTCGCAGGAATATGCACTGCGCAACCATATTTTGGCAGTAGAAATTCAGGCAGACAAAGTTCTGATCGCCACGGATCAGCCTTATAAAACCGAATGGGTGTCGAATCTCGAGCAAAATATTTCCCCGAAAAAAATACAACGGGTATTACTGAATCCAGAACAATTACAACGTTATATTACTGAATATTATCAGGTCAGTCGCGCAGTCAGTGGTTCACAAAAATCTTCTGCCTATGACCGGGAAAATAAGGGCGTTGAAGCCTTGCTGCAACTGGGTGATTCACAGAATCCGGATGCCAATGACCAGCATATTGTCAAACTGGTGGACTGGGTGCTGCAATTTGCCTTTGAACAAGGTGCCAGTGATATTCACATGGAACCGCGTAAAGATACGGGCAAGATCCGTTTCCGGATTGATGGCGTACTGCATACGATTTACAACATGCCCGCCAATACATTGACCGCCGTCATTTCCCGGATCAAGATTCTGGGCCGGATGAATGTGGCGGAAAAACGAAAACCACAGGATGGCCGCCTGAAAACCCGCACGCCCAAAGGACAGGAAACTGAATTGCGTTTGTCGACCTTGCCGACGGCCTTTGGTGAAAAACTGGTAATGCGTATTTTCGATCCGGAAGTGCTGGTCAGAAGCTTCCAGCAACTCGGTTTTGAAGGTCATTTGCTGAATGACTGGAACAATCTGACTAGTCATAGTCATGGCATTATTTTGGTCACAGGGCCAACCGGTTCCGGTAAAACTACTACGCTTTATTCAACCCTGAAGCAGCTGGCGACGGAACAGGTCAACGTCTGCACGATTGAAGATCCGATCGAGATGCTGGAACCCAGCTTTAACCAGATGCAGGTCAATAATGGCATTGATCTCGGTTTTGCTGACGGCGTGCGCGCACTGATGCGTCAGGACCCGGACATTATCATGGTCGGGGAGATTCGTGATCAGGACACTGCGAATATGGCGATTCAGGCAGCATTGACCGGTCACCTGGTTCTCTCAACTTTACATACCAATGATGCGCCGTCGAGTCTGGCCCGTCTGCATGATCTGGGCGTACAGCCATTTTTGACAGCAGCAACCATCTTGGGTGTGCTCGCTCAACGTCTGGTGCGTAAGCTCTGCCCACATTGCAAGCAGGAAAGTTTCCTGAATGAGCAGGAGTGGCAACATCTAGCTACGGATTATCCTTTGCCGCGACCGGAATTTGTCTTTAAGGCGGTGGGCTGCGAAGAATGCCGGCATACCGGCTATAAAGGCCGTATCGGGATTTATGAGTTTATGCCACTGAGTCTGACCACTAAACAGCTGATTGGTGCCGATGCCAACTTGAACCAGCTGCGTCAGCAGGCTAAAAAAGAAGGGGTAGAGCCGCTCAGAATTGCCGGGGCGCGCAAGATTCTGGAAGGTGTGACCACGCTTGAAGAAGTCCTGAGAGTCGTACCCTTAAATTAATTTTGAAAATAAAGCAATCTTAAGATTCAATTCATCTTTGGCTGTTTTAATAGCATCATCGAAACAAGGCAAGACTTTAAAGAGGTAACTGCGATGAAAATGATGGTAAATACGGTTTTGGCAGCTGCATTGATGGGTTCTATCGCGACGGCTACGATAGCAAGTAGTGACACTGCAGTGAATCAGGCCGCTTTTGCTAAATCGACCACAGTCCAACAGGCACTGGCGATGAAAGATGACAGCAAGGTTCAGCTCAAAGGTTATGTCGTGAAAGCAGTGGGCGATGAAAAATACCAGTTCCGTGACAGCACAGGCACTATTACGGTTGAGATTGATGATGAACTTTGGCAAGGCAAACCAATTTCAGCTAAAACACCGGTAATCATCACAGGTGAAATTGACATTGATTATAAACCGGCAAAACGTGTTGAAATTGAGGTTGATCAGGTTCGTTTCTAATATCGCCTGATTTGCTGAAATCAGTTTGAACACGGCAAAAAAAACCACATGCAAGTTACCAAAAAGCATGTGGTTTTTTTGAGTCTAGAACTTTTTCAGGGCAAGATAGAACAAGGAAGCAAACGGAGCAGAGTATGCGTATTCTTTTGGCAGAAGATGATCAGTCTCAGGCAGACAGTATCCAGACCTGGTTGGAAATGGACGGTTATGTGATTGATCGGGTCGAGCGTGGTGATCATGCGATCCTGGCGATTGAGCAACATCAATATGACTGCATTCTGCTGGATCGTGGTCTGCCGAATGCCACTGGAGACGAGATTCTGAAAAGTTTGCGCAGCCAACATCAAGATACGCCGGTGATTTTTATTACGGCTAAAGACAGTATTGATGACCGGGTTGAAGGTCTGGATTTAGGCGCGAATGATTATCTGGTCAAACCTTTTAGTCTGGAAGAGCTTTCGGCCCGGGTTCGTGCCCAGCTCAGACAGAAACAGCAAACACCGAATCATATCCTGCACTGGCAGGATCTTAGTCTGGATACTCAAGCCAAAACCCTGACTAAAGAAGGTCAAGCTATCAATCTCACGGCGAAAGAATTTCAGATTTTATACAAGCTGATGCAGCAGCCTGAACATATTGTTACCCGTGAACAGCTGGAAGAATCGCTATATGCATGGGGTGATGAAATTGAAAGTAATGCGATTGAAGTATTTATCTATCAACTGCGTAAAAAAATCGGCAGCCAGATGATTAAAACCATTCGCGGTTTAGGCTATCGCATGCATAAAGCAGAGTCTTAACCCCATGTCGGCTGCTATTTCCCTGCAAACCCGGCTGATTAAACATGCGCTGTTTAGTTCCATCTTGGCTGGAATATTGGCCTGGCTGCTGTTATTGGGAATTTCCAGTTATCAGGCCAGTCAATTGCATGATGAATTAATGGAGCAGATTTCTGAGTTACTGCTTGGCGATGTCACCCAGGCCAAAGACGCCCAGGTGGATGAACTCAGTGAACAGTTTGATATCCAGTATGCCTTGTTGCTGGGCCAGGAGGTACTTACTACTTCGATTGATGATGAATTAATTAATACCATTCCAAAAGTACAGAAAAATGGCTTTCAGTTTGCTTATGAAAATGGCCGTTTTATCCGTATTCTGACTGCCAAAGATAATGATCTTCAGGTCAAAATCGTACAGCCACTTTCAGTACGTTTCGATGAACTCTGGCAAACCACATTGGGCTTTGCCGGGATCTTATTCATTTTATGGCTAGTGCAATGGCTGATTTTGCGTGTTGCGATCAGACGCCAGTTACGGCCATTAAACAAGATTTCCCGGGCGATTGGTTCTAAAACTGCTCAGGATCTGAGTCCTATCAAAACGCCTGATCCTGAAATCACTGAACTGCAACCGATTATTCGTCAGCTGAATGCCATGCTCGGCCGGCTGGAAAAGTCACTGGCTGCCGAACAGCGTTTTACTGCAGATGCTTCACATGAGCTGCGTTCGCCACTCTCTGCCATTCAAATGCGTCTACAGGTTTTAAAACGCAAATATCAAGATGATGCACAGCTCCCTCAGGCATTGCAGCTGATTCAAAATGATGTCAATCGCGGCACGCAGGTACTGGAAAACTTACTTTTGCTGGCACGACTCGATCCGGAGCGCACAGAGCAATTACCACCGCAAACTATCAATCTTAAAAATCTGGTTCAGGAGGCTTTGCAGGCATTGCAGCCTTTTGCACAGGAAAAAGATATTCATTGGAATCTAAACCTTGAGGATGCTGTGATCGAAGCGAATCAGGAGCTGATCTTTAGCTGTATCCGAAATCTGGTCGACAATGCTATTCGTTATACGCCGCCACAGGGAAAGGTCGAGATCCGAACGGTTATTGAGCAGAAACAGATACAGTTACTGATTGAAAACTCAGGAGAGGGGATTGCTGATGATGTACTGGAACGTTTAGGTGAACG
This sequence comes from Acinetobacter sp., assembly GCF_049284435.1. GTDB lineage: Bacteria > Pseudomonadota > Gammaproteobacteria > Pseudomonadales > Moraxellaceae > Acinetobacter. The sequence continues at coordinate 11,249 of NZ_JBAPXX010000071.1, forward strand.
TTTTTATCGGGCCTTGGGTACACGAACTCAGGGTTCAGGTTTAGGCCTGTCCATTTGCCAGAAAATTATGGCATTGCATGCGGCTAAAATTGATTATGCGCCGTCAGATTTGGGGGGACTTAAAGTGTCATTGAGTTTTAAACATGAATCCTAATCAGAGATTAAAAAACTAAAAAGCAGTATGCGCTGATTCATACTGCTGCTTCCCACGTTTGTTATTATTAGAACTGATTTAATTATTTGGTCAGAATAAGACGGTTGTTGCGGGTCAGGCGCAAGCGGTATTCTTCACCGGCATGCATGATCCGGATTTCACGACCCAGTGCAAACAGATTGTTGGAGTGCAGCATTGGCAAGGCATGGTGAGTATCATTGTTACGGGTAAATAGGCTAAATGGGGCGTTCATTCCGTCGACTCCGTGGTGTATTTTGGATTGATATAAATGATAATCATTATCGAATATGTCTGTCAACGAAATATTGAGCAATTTATAAAAAACTCTAATTTGCTTACAATCTGTAAAACTTTAACGGTTCTGTACATCATGACTAAAGCTACGATTCATGTCGCAATTGCTCTTTTATTTCATCAAAATCAGGTTCTAGTCGGCTGGCGTGAAGCCAAGCAGCATCAGGGCAATAAATATGAATTTCCAGGTGGAAAAGTTGAACAGGGCGAATTACCAGTCGAAGCCTGCCGCCGCGAAGTGATTGAAGAGGTCGGTGTTGATATTGAACGCTGGCATGCCTCTGATTTTATCTCCCATGAATATGAAGATCTCATTGTCAATTTGCATATTTTCCATGCTTCAGTACAGCCTGAACAACTGGCTGAAATCAAACAGCCTTGGCGCTGGTATCCTCGGGAAGAACTTGGACAGCTGAATTTTCCGAAAGCCAATCAGTCCATGATCCAAAAGCTGCAATGGCCGCAGCGCATCAAGATTGCTGAAGATATAGATATCTTATCAAGTCTGGATACAGATCAAATGTTGTATTGGCGCGTACAAGCAACGCCTGAACGGATCATGCAATTACAGCAATATCCGGTAGATCAACTCTCCAAGTTAATCATTAATCAGCAACTCTGGTCCCAACTGAATGAATTGCAGCAGCAGACGATTCGCACGATTCATCTAAAACAGAATCAACTGATGAACCTGAAACAAGGCGAATTGAAATCTGGCTATCGTTATCTGGCAGCTTGTCATGATTTGACCGCTTTAATGCATGCTGAACAGATCGGTTGTGAAGCGGCTTTACTCAGTTCGGTACTGACGACTGCAACGCATCCAGATACACCTGCGTTAGGTTGGGAGAGATTCAAGCAAATGGCAGAGCAGGTACAGATTCCGGTTTTTGCTTTGGGCGGGATGAAGGCTGATGAACTCGATTATGCAAAAAGCCAGCATGCTTATGGCATTGCCGGCATTCGCTATATTTAAACACTTTATTTGGAAAATAAACTTTCTATTGGTAAGTTAGTTTCTATAAAAAATCTTAAAGCTTTTTCAGTGCCTGTTGAGCTTGCTGAATCGCTTTAGCGTTTTTCCGCAACTGAGCAGATTTAAGGCGCACTTGCCAAAGCTGCTTTTTCATGGCACTAGATTGTGCATAACTCAGGCCACGTAAGGCAAAGGCATCCGCACGTGCCGGCTGGTTTTTACGGTTGGCGATCATGCCCAGGTATAAATAGGTTTCCGGTGCCTGAGGTGCCAGTCGCTGTGCCTGAGTTGCAGAAGCTTCAGCTTGAGCAAACTGCTGCTTGCTATAGGCTTGCTGGGTTTGCTGCATCAGACTCTTGAAGGCCGGCAGATTACGTCCATCATCAAACTTTTGGCTTTTCGGCTTCTGTTCAGGAATGACAATTTTCTGACGTTTGATGTCAGGACGGTCATAAGGCGTAATCACTACGCCGTCTGGCGTTTGTCCCTTAGGTTTTTCCACCGCAGGCTTGGCAGGGGTAACTGGCTTTTCTGGCTCAGATATACTTTGGCAGCCCACCAGACTGAGGATGAGCAAACCAGGGAGGATTTTTCTTAACATAAACATAGACTCAATTAATGGCTATAACTTCCACTGGCGATAATACGGGTTTCGCTCTCAAGATCGCGTTCTATTTCTGTTTCACTTTCTTGTATGTAGCGACTCATATCATCCTGTTCAGCATCAGATGGCACAGGTTCTGAATCAATATCATAAGGTTCCGTCGCATAATGCGAGATTCCGCAGGCAGTTGCCTGATTTGGCAGGGCATGACGCGAAATCGGGATATACATGGCGCCTTCACAACCTTGCGCAGACAATAAACCCGTATAACGATCCAGCCAATGCCATTCGATTTCATTCGGCTGTGGCAGATTCACCGGTTTCTGGCGTAGCTGTTTCATGACATTGGTCCAAACGGGCAGAGCACCTGAAGAACCGGTCAAGCCAGTGACTTTGTTGTCATCCAGACCGAGCCAGACCACAGTCATATAGTTACCTGAATATCCGGCAAACCATGAGTCACGGCTGTCATTCGTGGTACCGGACTTACCAGCAAGATTCAGACTGCGTGGCAAGCTGTTATAGGCTGCACGACCTGTACCATTCGACATGACCTGTTGTAAGCCATAATTCAGGGCATAAGCGGAAGACGGATCAATGGTCGGTTGCACACTCAGGCTATAACGATCTAGAGATCGACCGTTGGCATCCACCACAGAGCGAATCGCTTTGGTTGGGTATTTAAAGCCGCCTGTAGCAAAGTTGCCGTAAATATTCATCACTTCCATTGGGGACATATCTACCGCACCCAAGTAAATCGATGGATAAGATGGAATATCTGAAGTTACACCAAATTTTTTCAGATGATTAATAAAGGTAGACAGGCCAAATTCTTGTGCTAAACGTACAGTGGACAGGTTATAAGATTGCGATAAGGCCTGTGACATTGGAATGACACCATGTCCGCGACCACTATAGTTTTTTGGTGTCCAGGTTTTACCGTCACTCTTGATGCTGATTTCACTGTCTTCAATCGGGCTCGCCCAGTGATAACGGTTCGATTCCAGTGCACTCAAGTAGATCACAGGCTTTAACAGGGAACCGACTTGACGCTTGGCATCGACTGCGCGGTTAAAGCCGGTAAAATCTTGAGTCGAACCCACTGCGGCTACCAGCTCACCATTTTCCGGATGCGATACCAATACTGCACCCTGTAAATCTTTCAGGCGACCCGGATTGGATTTGCTTAAACGCGCCACCGTTTCTTTAAAGCTGTCCTGAATTCGTGTTTGAGCCAAAGGATCTAAAGTGGTAAAAATTCGCAGACCCTGATTGGTCAGATCGGTTTCCTGATAATCTGTGCGTAATTGACGACGCACGATATCCAGAAAATCCGGGAAGCGGGCAGGGCCTAAAGTCGGTTTTGAAATGACATTTAACGGACGTGCGGTTTCTTTTTCATATTGTTCCTGAGTCAGATAACCCATCACCAGCATATTATTCAGGACGATATCACGACGTTTTTTAGCACTTTCAGGATTGCGCCATGGATTGTATAGACTCGGACCTTGGACTAAACCCACCAGAAATGCTTGCTGGGAAATATTCAGTTCCCGCAGGGGCAGGCCAAAATAAAACTGCGATGCCAGACCATAACCATTAATGGAGTAGTTACCATTCTGGCCCAGATTTACCTCATTCAGATAAGCTTCCAGAATTTCATTCTTGTCATAATGCAATTCAATCAGCATCGCCATAAAGGCTTCATTCACTTTACGTTTTAAAGTGCGCTCAGGTGTTAAATAGAAATTTTTAACCAATTGCTGGGTCAAGGTTGAGCCACCCTGACGTTTACCACCAGTAATATTGCTGACCACGGCACGTGCAATACCACGCGGTGAAACCCCATGATGTTCATAGAATTTACGGTCTTCAGTCGCGATCAGCGCTTCAATCAAGGGTTTAGGCACTTTATTTAGCTTGATCAGCACACGGTCTTCGTTATGCTGCGGATAAATCCCGCCTATTAATAAAGGTTCTAAACGCGCAATCCCGCTTGAAGATGGTTTGGTTGCGCTGACTTCTGCAATCTGTTCACCACTGAAACTGACTTTTAAGATCTGTTCCGGTTCAACCCGGTCACCAAAATCAAAGCCGCGTGTATGCACATACAGGGTATTACCCGTGGTGACAAAGCTGCCTGATTTGGTATAACTATCCGAATTTTTATAACCGAGTAATTTTAATTCTTGTTGGAAATCCTGCAGGCTGACTGGGGCATTGACGTACACTTCCAACGGACGTGCGAAGACCTTGGCCGGAATATCCCAGCGCTGACCTTCAAACTTGTTGCGTACAATATTGTCTAATCTAATCAAATAGATACTAAATGCTACAAAGATAGAAATGACGATAATAGAAAAAATTAAGGCAAGAAACCCCATGCCACGTTCAGATTTCATAAATACTTATAAGATCCTGTGAAATTGTGCTAATCATGCGAAGCTTTTCATTATTTTGCAATATTTAATCAAGAAATGCGCTTAAAATTAAAATGAAACCCCACAATTTCTCCTTAATTCGAATATATTTCAAATAATTTCCTACCTATGAAGCACTGTTATAAATTGTCATCCAGGTATAGCTTAATGTTATGATAAGCAGGATTCGTAGCGGAGCGACGACACTGGTGCAAATTTCCCATAAGACCTTTCGAAATATCGGGTTAATAGGACGTCCTGATAAATCGTCGGTGGTTGAAACCTTATGCCTTATTCACGATCATCTTCTCAATTTAGGCCTACATCCAGTTTTTGATGCAGCGACAGCTGAACTTGTTCCCTATCAAAATACCCAAACCGTCAGTCGTGCCTTATTGGGTGAGGTGGTGGATCTGGTGATTGTCGTGGGCGGTGATGGTTCGCTGTTACATGCAGCACGCGCCTTGGTCAAATACAATACCCCGGTGATCGGGGTTAACCGTGGTCGTCTGGGGTTTTTAACGGATATCAAGCCGACCGAAGTGATCTTCAAGCTGGATCAGGTATTAAAAGGTGACTTTCAGACTGAGCGACGTTTTTTACTCGAAGTCGAAATTCGCTCCAAAGGCGAAGTGATTTACGATGCCATTGCCCTAAATGATGTGGTACTTCATTCAGGAAAATCGGTACATATGATCGATTTTGAGCTGAATATTGATGGACAATATGTCTATCGTCAGCATAGTGACGGCCTGATAGTTTCTACGCCGACTGGTTCTACGGCTTATGCACTCTCTGGTGGTGGCCCGATCGTACATCCAAGTATGGATGCGATTGCTTTGGTGCCGATGCATCCGCATACCTTGTCTTCACGCCCGATTGTGGTCGGTGGACACAGTGAAATTAAATTACTGATTCGTGAAAATCGCGTACTGCCGATGGTTAGTGCGGATGGACAACACAGTGTGTCTTTGAATGTGGGCGATAGCGTCCATATTCGCAAGCATCCCTTTAAACTGAATCTTCTGCATCCACCTGGTTATGACTTTTATAATGCCTGTCGAACCAAATTGGGGTGGAATCAGGACTTTGATTATTTTAAGCAGGATTAAATCATGAATATTGAACAAATGCTTGCCGTACTCAATCCTGAGATTGTTGAACGTCTAAGAACAGCAGTCGAAATTGGAAAGTGGCCAAACGGTGTAGCCTTAACACCAGAACAGCGTCAGACTTGTATGCAGGCAGTCTATGCCTGGGAAATGAAAAACCTGCCTGAAAATGAGCGCAGCGGTTATATCGATCGCGGTACTAAAGAAGAAGGTGAGGAGTGTGATGATGATCATCACAAGAATGAACCAGAATTTAAGCCGATTCGTTTTGTTTAAGGCTTAATTCCCAGCAAGTGGGAATACAATTAAAAAAAGCATTGTTAATCACTTAACAATGCTTTTTTCTTTTGTACAAGATTAAACCGTGTGGCGATTCGCCCATAAGGTTTTGGCTTTTTGCATCGCAGCGTCAAAGCTGTCACACACGCCCATGGTATATAGCGCAATGCCCATGGTTTCTATCACTGCAATCTCGCCATAATCATGGCTTTGCTGACCGTCCCAGACAGCCTTAAATAGCGCTAGATCCAGTTCTTCTTCAATCGGACTGCGGTTGTCAGTTAACTTTGGCAGTTCATGCTCATACAGCTCGCCATCTTTAATGCCACAGATGAGCGTTTTGGCATCCGGATTACGTTCAAATTCGCCACCTTCACCTTTAATCACGGCGCTGTTTTTATAGCCTAAGCGGAAAGCCGCTTGCTGGTGCGAACCACGATACGCTGGATGAAAAATTGCTTGCAGGGTCGCTTTGGCATTAAACGGATTGATCAGACGCGCCAGAGTATGAATCGGGGAGCGTAGGCCCATGACATTCCGCAATGCAATCAAGTCTGCCAAAATCGGAGAAATCACTTCTAGCGGCATATAAGCAAAATGCTGTTGTTGTAGCTGTTGTTCAACCTCGGCATCATTTTGACAGATTGGATAGCCTAAGTAAGTCAGCACCTGTTCGGTGTAAACGCGGTTCATGGTATGACCTGAGGCACCATGCATCACAATATTAAAACCATGCTTGGCCAGTGTCAGGGCTGCCAGAATAAACCATGGATAATGCTTGCGCTTGCCCGCATAGGAAGACCAGTCCAGATCAACATCCAGTGTCTTGAAATTAAGCTGGTCACGTGTCGCCTGCACAAAACCGGCCAACTCATCTACAGATTCTTCCTTGACCCGCAATAACATTAAGAATGCACCTAACTGCACATCTAGCACTTCATTTTTCAAAATCATGCTAAAGGCTTGATAGGCTTCATCATAGCTGAGAGAGCGGGCGCTATTTTTCCCTTTACCCACAATGCGTACATATTGGGCAAAGGGATGTTCGAAATCTTTATAAATATTTCTTTTGGTATTCATAACTTTTTACAGCTTGCAGAAAATATTAATGTCAAGGGAGATGATGGAAATCCATAAACCTTTCAGTATACGTAAAACAATCAGTTAAATCTGATTATCGACTAATGTCTAATCTATTCTGATTAAAACATAAACAACAGCGTAATAAGTTATGCACATTTGGTATGAATATTCGGTAAAATTTAGGTAATTTAGAGTCTGTTTAATTTTTCTTAATCTCTTTCTCCCATTTAATACTTTGGTCTGATACTGGGTGTCAGATTCAATGCATGGCTGATTATCATTTTGAACATTCTCTTGAGCCTATTGAGACTTGATCAAGTTCATCCTGAGAAGGGATGAATAGGTCAGTGTATTCCTCAAAATGGTCTTTTTTATTTTTGATATCGTTCAAGTAGATTTATTATGGCGAAACAACCAATTTATAAGTCACTGTATTTCCAAGTGATTGTGGCCATTATCGCAGGTATTCTGGTCGGGCATTTTTCGCCTAGTGGTACGCAAATTATCAATGGCGTAGAACAACATGTCCCTGGCTTGGGCGAACAGCTTAAACCGCTTGGTGATGCATTTATCCGTCTGATTAAAATGATTATCGCGCCTGTGATTTTCTGTACCGTGGTTAGCGGTATTGCGGGTATGGAAAGCATGAAATCAGTCGGTAAAACTGGTGGTGTTGCTTTACTTTACTTCGAGATCGTATCTACGATTGCGTTAGTCATCGGTCTGGTAGTGATTAACATTGTGAAGCCTGGTGTGGGCATGAACGTTGATCCTGCTTCACTGGATACCAGTGGCATTAGTAAATATGTTGCTTCAGGTGAGTCACAATCGACTATCGACTTCCTGATGAACATCATTCCAAATACGGTTGTGGGCGCATTTGCGGAAGGCGAAATTCTGCAGGTTCTATTGTTCGCGATCATCTTTGGTTTTGCACTGCATAAGCTAGGTGATCAAGGCAAGCCAGTCCTGAAATTCATTGACCAGATTTCACATGTATTCTTCAACATCGTGAACATGGTGATGAAACTTGCTCCAATCGGTGCATTTGGTGCGATGGCATTCACGATTGGTAAATACGGTATTGGATCACTGGCGCAGTTGGCTCAACTGATCATCTGTTTCTATATCACGTGTTTGCTGTTTATTTTTATTGTTTTGGGTTCAATTGCGCGTTTCGCAGGTTTCAGCATCATGAAGATGATCCGCCTGATTCGCGAAGAACTTCTGATTGTACTGGGTACTTCTTCTTCAGAGTCAGTACTGCCACGTATGTTGAAAAAACTGGAACTTGCCGGTGCCGAGAAGTCGGTGGTAGGTCTGGTGATTCCAACTGGTTATTCATTTAACCTGGATGGTACGTCGATTTACTTGACGATGGCTGCGATCTTTATTGCACAAGCGACCAATACGCAACTTGATTTATCTCATCAAATTACGCTGCTTCTGGTGCTCCTGATCTCATCTAAGGGTGCGGCAGGCGTGACTGGTTCAGGCTTTATTGTGATGGCGGCAACCTTGGCTGCTGTGGGTAATATTCCTGTTGCAGGTCTGGCATTGATTCTCGGTATTGACCGTTTCATGTCTGAAGCACGTGCCTTGACCAATCTGGTCGGTAACTCTTTGGCGACTTTAGTGGTTGCGAAATGGGTTGGCCAGTTAGATATGGACAAGCTGAACTATGCTTTAGCGAATCCTGCAGAAATTGATGAAAAAATGGCGCAAGAAGGCAATAACGCTCACTAAGTTTGAGTCTGTCTTTAATGTCTAAAAGGGAAGCTTCGGCTTCCCTTTTTTATTGACTGTGAAGTTAGTAAAAAGATGAATGCCGGCACATGACAGGGAGCATGAAAGTCGATAGTCTGTGAAAAGGAAACTAAAATGATAAACAACAAGGACAATAGAATGCTTGCCTACGATGCCGATCTAGAATTATTCCGCGATAATTTTAAACGCTTTATGAACGAACATGTCGCGCCGTACTACGACCAGTGGGAACGTGAAGGTCTGATGCCGCGTTCAGTCTGGAATGCGCTCGGTGAAAATGGCTTCTTGTGTGTGGATGTTCCGGAAGAATATGGTGGCTATGGGGTACCAACCGATTATTCATTGATGCTGATCGAAGAGTCCGCACGTGCTGGCTACAGTGCTATCTCTACAGGGCTATCTTGTCATTCGGATATTGCTGCACCGTATATCTTGCATATCGGAACTGAAGCGCAGAAGCAATACTGGTTGCCGAAAATGGTCACGGGTGAAGTAGTCGGCGCGATTGGCATGACCGAGCCGGGTGCCGGTTCAGACTTACAAGCGATGCGCACCAGCGCCATCTTGCAAGATGACTACTATTTATTAAATGGTTCAAAAACCTTTATTTCCAATGGTCAGCATGCTGACTTGGTGGTGCTTGCCGTTAAAACTGATCCGCAAGCTCGCGCTAAAGGCGTTTCATTATTGCTGGTCGATACCCATCTGGAAGGATTTAAAAAAGGCACCAATCTGGACAAGATCGGTCTGCATGCTCAGGACACTTCCGAGCTGTTCTTCGATAATGTCAAAGTACCAAAAGACCAGTTACTGGGTCAGCCGGGACAGGGTTTTGCTTATTTGATGCAGGAATTGCCGCGTGAGCGTACCGCCATTGCTTCAACGGCTCTAGGCGCCATTCGTGGCTCTATTGACGTGACCACACAATATGTGAAAGAGCGTCAGGCTTTTGGTCAGGCGATTGGTCAATTTCAGAATACCCGTTTTGTGCTGGCGCAAGCAAAAATTGATGAACTGGCGACAGCAGCATTTTATAACCAGAATCTTGAACTTTATATGCAAGGCAAACTGGATGTCGAAACAGCAGCGGCATTGAAGAGCTTTTCTACCGATATGCAGATGAAAATCGCGGACAATCTCCTGCAATTATTTGGTGGTTATGGCTATATGACTGAATATCCAATTTCACGTTTCTTCGTTGATGCACGGATCCAGCGGATTTATGGTGGTACCAATGAAATCATGAAAGAGATTGTGGCACGCGGTCTGTTAGGACGTTAATACACCTATAAAAAAAGAGTCTTTCAGGGACTCTTTTTTGTGGGGGGAAAGCTTAGGCAGCATAGAATTATCCTGTTTTAAACTTCATGACTTTAAGACATTTAGACATTCATGAATAAAAATGGGCAGGTCATTGGGCAGGCGCGATGAGATCAACTGGTTATTGTCATTTACCAGCTCTACATCATAATAGGTTCCACCCGCATGCTGCACACGGCTCGCATGTGCCCGGATACTGGTAATAATCCGATTTTTCAGTACATCTGCTTCACACAGCAATAACGACGCATCGCATAGACTGAAAATGGCTTTTTTGGCCTGATTGAAGGCATGGATAAACTGTAGCACCCGGACATCTGTAGATAGGGAAACTGCAGACTCCCCCCCGGGAATCAGTAAGGCATCAAAGTCATCAATACTGATCTGTTCGATGCCACGGTCGATGGTAACGGCAGAACAGCCATGCAGCCCATAGACCACTTTACCTGCATTAAGTTCAATATTGCAGATACTATGCTTGGCAGCCAGCAATGCTGCAACTGGTTCAAGATATTCCTGATCTTCAAAATTATTTGTTATAAGGACAGCTATTCTTTTTGGCATGACTGACACCCCAACGCTTGATTTAAATTAGACTAGCGGTTAAAGGTTGAAAAAACGTCTCTGCTTTGTAACGCATTAGTATTTTTGTGTAAAAAAACTAATAAAATCAATGAAAAATAGAAAAAAATCAGTTCAGTCGTGTGCATTTTATTGTGAAAGATATCTCAGATTTTCATAAGTCAGAAAAGATATTTTTAGAGCGATTATTTTAATTTTCTTATGGTTAAAATCGCTATATAGATTAAGAAATAGTGATATTTCATCTTCATTAAAATCAGTTAAGATGAGTGGGCGAAATTTACAAATTCATAATGTAAATCAGGCAAAAAGGTTGAACTAAGTGTTACTAGATATGACTAAAAGCGATGAGTGGTTAAAATCAACTGTCTGTTTTTAAGACTTAATCTACAAGGTCATATTGCGTAACATTTTAAAGCTCACTATTGTTATACTGAACAGATAAGGTTTATGAAGGGCGACATAACAATGATCAACGACGATCAAAACACCACGATTTCTCTTGATTTGGCAAAAATTCGTGAAGATATCGATTCTGTTGATCAGCAAATTCAGCAATTGATTAACCGTCGTGCACGATTGGCTGAGGCTGTCGCAAAAGCAAAGTTTGCGTCAGAAGAGAATCCGCTGTTTTACCGTCCAGAACGTGAAGCACAAGTTTTACGCAATGTCATGGAGCGCAATGAAGGTCCATTATCGGATACCACCATGGCGCGTCTGTTCCGTGAAATCATGTCTGCTTGTCTTGCGCTTGAAGCTCCACAAAGTATTGCTTTTCTCGGCCCAGTCGGCACCTATACTCATTCTGCAGTACTGAAGCACTTTGGTCATGATGCTGTGGTTCGACCTTTACCGACGATTGATGAAGTCTTCCGTGAAGTAGAGGCGGGCAGTGCCCATTATGGCTTGGTGCCGGTAGAAAATTCCTCTGAAGGTGTGGTCAATCATACCCTGGACTGTTTTAAAACCTCCAACCTGAATGTCATTGGTGAAGTTGAATTACCGATTCATCATCAGTTCCTGATTTCTGAAAATACCCGTAAAGACAGTATTAAACAGATTTATGCGCATCAGCAGACCTTGGCACAATGTCGTAAATGGCTAGATGCCCATTATCCAGGGGTAGAGCGAGTTGCTTTAAGTTCCAATGCTGAAGCTGCGCGACGAATCCGTAATGAATGGCATTCTGCCGCGATTGCCTCTGAAATTGCTGCGAGCATCTATGAACTCGAAATCATGCATGGCAATATCGAGGACAATCCGGAAAACACCACGCGCTTCCTGGTGATTGGTCGTGAAAAAGTGCCACAAAGTGGGAATGATAAAACCTCATTGCTGATTTCCGCGCATGACCGTGCCGGTGCATTGCTGGAAATTCTGGCGCCATTTGCCAAGCACAACATTAGTCTGACCAGTATTGAAACGCGTCCCGCACTTCCTGAAAAATGGGCTTATGTGTTCTTCATTGATCTGGAAGGCCATATTGAGCAGGAACATGTCAAAGCTGCCATTGCAGAAATTCGTCCTTTGGTGAAAGAAGTCCGCGTGCTGGGTTCATATCCTGCTGCTGTACTTTAAGTCAGCTATCCGTGGTCAGGGCGAGGGTGCTGACCACTGTTTTATACCTAAAATTGGAAGTCTAAAATGTCGTTTGTTCCAGCCAATTCAGGCATCTCAAAATTAAAGCCATATCAACCGGGTAAGCCAATCAGTGAGCTTGAGCGTGAGTTGGGTATTACCGATATCGTGAAACTGGCGTCAAATGAAAATCCGCTGGGTTGTTCAGATAAAGTCAAAGAAGCGGTAGCTGCGGAAATTGCTGAAATTGGCCGTTATCCTGATGGTGGTGGTTTTATCCTGAAAGATCAGATCAAAACTCAGTTTGGTTTTAATCACGATCAAATTACGCTGGGTAATGGTTCAAACGACTTACTGGAAATGTTTGCCCGCGCATTCGTTTCAGAAAATGATTCTGTGGTATATAGCCAGCATGCTTTTGCAGTTTATGCATTGGTGACTCAAGCCATTAATGCACAAGCGATTGAAGTTCCAGCTAAAGGCTTCTCGCATGACCTGGAAGCAATGGCGGCTGCCATTCAAGACAATACCAAACTCGTCTTCATTGCAAACCCGAACAATCCAACTGGAACCTGGTTTGAAGAAGCTGAATTTGAAGCCTTCATGCAAAAAGTTCCTGCCAATGTGATTGTGGTGCTAGACGAAGCCTATGTGGAATATTTCCCGGAAAACTTCAACAGTCTGAAGTTTCTGCATCAATATCCAAACCTGATTGTTAGCCGTACTTTGTCGAAGTGCTATGGTCTGGCTGCACTGCGTGTTGGTTTTGCTCTGGCTTCAGTTGAAGTGACGGATTACCTGAACCGTATTCGCCAGCCATTTAATGTCAACCATTTAGCGATGGTGGCTGCGGTGGCTGCACTGAAAGATGAAGACTTTATCGCGCGTTCTCGTGAAGTAAATAAAGCCGGTATGGCGCAACTTGAAGCTGGCTTTAAGGCTTTGGGTCTTAACTATGTGCCTTCTCGTGCGAACTTCATTCTAGTTGATGTGCAGGCAGATCCAGCCGCAACCTTCAATGGTTTGCTCAAGCAAGGGGTGATTGTTCGTCCGGTCGGTATTTCCAATCACATCCGCGTATCGATTGGTACTGAAGCAGAAAATGCGAAATTCTTGAGCGCATTGGCTAAAGTACTCGGTTTAGAGGCAAAAGCTTAAACCATGTCGCAGCCACTGTTTGAAAAAGTTGCATTTATCGGGCTTGGACTGATTGGTTCAAGTCTGGCGCGTGTCATTCGAGCCGAGCATTTGGCCAATGACATTGTTGCATCGACACGTTCACAAAAGACTTTGGAAGATGCTAAATCTCTTGGCCTGATTTCCGAAGGCTATGCCGATCCTGTAGAAGCGGTCAAAGGTGCTGATCTGGTAGTCCTTGCATTACCGGTGCGTGCCACGCAAAAGGTGCTGGAAGCCGTCAAGCCTTATTTATCTGCCGATACCATTATCACTGATGTTGGTAGTACCAAAGGCAATGTGGTCGATGCAGCGAAAGCGGTCTTTGGTGATGCACTGCCTGAAGGTTTTGTACCGGGCCATCCGATTGCCGGTGCAGAACATACTGGTGTACATGCAGGCAAAGTCGATTTATTTGCCAATCACAAGGTGATTTTGACGCCACTGCCAAGCAGTGCAGACTGGGCCGTCGATAAACTGATTCAGCTGTGGCAAGCGGCGAAAGCCGAAGTGATTTGCATGGATGTTGACAAGCACGATGAAGTACTGGCGCATACCAGTCATCTTCCGCATCTCATGGCATTCAACTTGGTTGAACAACTGGCCAAGCGTGAAGACAATTTAGATATATTTCGTTATGCTGCGGGTGGTTTCAGAGATTTTTCCCGAATTGCCGCTAGCGATCCACAAATGTGGCATGACATCTTTTTTGCCAACAAAAAAGCAGTTCTGAATGCTGTTGATGGCTTTGAACAGCAGCTAGCGATTATCCGCAAATTGATTGAAGATGAAGATTCCCACGCATTGATGGGCTTATTGGGTCATGCGCAGGCAGCTCGCCAGCATTTCAACCATATGCTCGCCAAGAAACCTTTCATGGAGAAAAATAAAGTGACACAACAATTTACCATTCAGCCGGGTGCCAAGAAATTTCAGGGTAAATTTACCGTGCCAGGTGACAAATCTGTGTCACATCGCTCGATCATGTTTGGTGCGATTGCTGAAGGCACCACGCATGTGACTGGCTTTCTGGAAGGTGAGGATGCACTGGCAACTTTGCAGGCTTTCCGTGACATGGGTGTGAGTATCGAAGGCCCCAAAAATGGTGAAGTGACCATTCATGGTGTCGGCATGCATGGCTTAAAAGCGCCACAGTTTGCTATTTATATGGGCAACTCGGGCACTTCAATGCGTTTGCTGTCGGGTATGCTGGCTGCACAAAAATTTGATTCAGTCATGACTGGCGACGCATCTTTATCCAAACGTCCAATGGAACGTATTGCCAAGCCTTTACGTGAAATGGGCGCGCAAATTCAGACCACAGGTGAACGCGGTACACCACCTGTATCCATCACCGGCAACCAAAACCTTAAAGGTATTCAGTACAATTTGCCAATGGCCTCTGCTCAGGTGAAATCAGGTATTTTACTTGCAGGCCTGTGGGCGGAAGGTGAAACTTCGGTGACTGAACCTGAACCAACCCGCGATCATACTGAACGTATGTTGCGTGCATTTGGTTATGAGGTGAAAACTGAAGGTAACCGAATTTCCCTCCAAGGTGGCGGTAAGCTGGTTGGAACTAATATTCAGGTGCCTTCAGATATTTCTTCAGCAGCCTTCTTTATGGTGGGTGCCGCGATTACTGAAAATTCGGACGTCACCCTTGAAGCGGTAGGCATTAACCCGACCCGTACTGGTGTGATCGAAATCCTCAAGCAAATGGGTGCGGATATTACGGTTGAAAACGAGCGTATTGCAGGCGGTGAACCGATTGCAGATATTCGTATTCGTGGCACACGTACATTAAAAGGCATTCATATGCCGGAAGATCAGGTGCCATTGGCAATTGATGAATTCCCGGCGTTATTCATTGCGGCAGCATGTGCTGAAGGTCAGACGATTCTGACTGGTGCTGCCGAGCTTCGCGTGAAAGAATCGGATCGTATTCAGGTCATGGCAGATGGTCTTCAAACCATGGGTATCGACTGTACCCCAACTGAAGATGGCATCATCATTGAAGGTAAGGGCAAGTCCAGTGACTGGTCGCCAATCTTTAGCGGTGGTGAAATTGAATCACATCATGATCACCGTATCGCGATGAGTTTTTCGATTGCCGGTTTGCGTAATTCGGAGCAGATCAAGATTGTCGGAACCGAAACGGTCGCAACCAGTTTCCCGACCTTCACGGAATTGACCTCAATTGCAGGATTGCCAATTCAAGTGTCAGAATAATTTTTAAATTTATGTGAAACAGCCAAGCTTTTGCTTGGCTGTTTTGTTTATATTGCTTATGCTAAACCCATATAAGAAAAAAGCCATTTGGAAGTAGCGATGCGAAAATTAAAATTCATGGCCAATACCCAGAGCCAAACACCACGGGATGGTCAAGAAACCCAGGAATATGTAGCACACTTACTTGCCGAAGAATTAGGCAAATACGGTTTTCAGACCTTAAGCCAAAGTGGGGCTCAGGTTGCCGTCAGCGTAGAAGAACATGCGCTGCCTTTATCGGTGAGTTGCGAAACCAGAGATGAACAAGGGCATCTGGTCTGTGAAATTGCCTCATATCCTGAAGAAGAACAGGACTGGCTGGATCGTATCACCGAAAGAAGCCTGCTTAATCAGCTTGCACAGGCAGTGGAAACCTCTCTAAAAGAGCAGGAAAGCTTTAGCGAGTTTGAATGGAAGAGCTAATTCAACAGACTTAATTAGCTTTGCCCACACTGCAAACTAAATGCTTGATCCTGAATTATTTTAAATCAGCCGATGCTGCAAAGCTTATGCTTCAATCACGCCGAGTTTGACACGTTTTATGGCGTGGGATGCACCAGAATCTGAACAGGGATTTGCAACAGTCTGGAAAAATTGGCTAGAAAATATGACCGATCATAAAGAATATGTATTTGTGATCCGTCATATTGAAACACAAGAATTTATTGGACTATGTGGTTTGCATCGACTTCATGATGAAATACCTGAAGTCGGTATTTGGATCCGTGAAACTGCGCATGGTCATCATTATAGACATGAGGCAGTGCATTGTGTTGTGGCCTGTGCTTTCAATACATTAGGGCTTCAAGTCTTAAGCTATCCGGTAGCAGAAGAGAACTGGGCTAGCCGTAAAATTGTAGAACGCTTGGGCGGAAAAATTATCCGTTACATCGATAAGCCTAAATATCGGGCTGTGATTTATAAAATTTTTGCAGAAGATTTTGTCTTTTAATAAAAAAACCCATCAGATGATGGGTTTTTTTATTTAGCCGAGCGCTAAGTATCGTGTCATTGCGATACGCAATTGCTTTAAATAGCCGGTAAAGAAATGGTTGGCACCAGGTAATACGGTCACTAAATGGCGTTGTGGCTTTGCCCATTCAATCGTATCTGAGAGCAAAGTCACTTCATCGGCTTCACCATGAATGAACAGAATGTCACCTTTAATGGCTGGCGTCACATAATGACGAATACCGGCAACTGTTGCAGTCGGCAGACCACATAAAATGGTTTGCTTTGGTTGCAGTTCTACGGGTAAGGCTGCATAGCTTTTTGCCATGACATGCGCACCAAAACTAAAACCACCTGCATAAAAAGGCAGGGCAATATGCTGGTTACGAGCGAACCGAATGACTTCTAATACATCATCCGTTTCACCGAAGCCCTCGTCGTGTATACCTTCACTTTGACCAGAACCACGGAAACTTGGACGATACACAATACAGCCACGTTCAAGATACATTTGTGCCAGTAAAACCGGAACCTTATGTTGTGGTGTACCGCCTTGCAATGGATGGGGGTGACAAACTACCGCGAATCCTTTCACTTCACCCTGAGGATAATCCACAAAAACTTCAATCTGACCCGCAGGCCCTTGAAGAAAAATTTGCTCGGACATATAAAAACCGATGATTAACAGGAGAATCGTGCATTTTAACGATTATGGTGAATAAAAACATGAATTGGAATTAAAATAAGCAGACTGATATAGTTTGATTAATCATTTTTTGACCAGGTTGCCATGCTCGCTTTAATTTCTCCAGCCAAAACTCTCGATTACGATACTCCATTACCGACTGACCAATTTACTCAAGCGAGATTATTAGAACATTCACAGGACTTGATTAAAGTTTGTCGCACACTTTCTGCAACAGAAATTTCTAGCTTAATGAGTGTCAGTGAAAAAATTGCCAGTTTAAATACCGCACGTTTCAATGACTGGCAGCCGGATTTTAATTTGGCCAATGCCCGTCAGGCGATTTTTGCATTTAAAGGCGATGTCTATACTGGTCTGGATGCCTATAGTTTGAAATATGAAGATTTGCACTATGCACAAGACCGTTTACGCATGTTGTCTGGATTATATGGACTCTTACGTCCCTTGGATTTAATGATGCCGTACCGTCTGGAAATGGGAACTAAGTTAGCCAATTCCCGCGGGCATAACCTATACGACTTCTGGGCTCACCACATTACTGATCTGATTAATCAGGATTTAGCAGCAGCAAATTCTGAAATTCTGGTGAATATTGCCTCTGATGAATATTATAAATCAGTCAACGAGCGCAAAATTCAGGCAGACATTATCAAGCCGGTATTTCTGGATCAGAAAAATGGCAAATATAAAGTGATTAGTTTCTATGCCAAAAAAGCACGGGGTCTTATGGCGCGTTTTATGATTGAAAATAAAATTGATCGTATAGAAGAGCTAAAAGCTTTTAATAGCGATGGCTATTATTTCGATGCAGACAGTTCACTCAAAGGGGAACTGGTGTTCAAGCGTGATGAACAACTGAGTGCATAAATGAGATGATTCCCAGTATCCAGCATGAGGATATGTATGCCGGATATTGGGATGTAACTATTATGACTACGTTCTTGAACCATGTTCATACATGTGATGTGAGTAGGGAACAACAGACAGCATCATGACAATTAAAATCTGTAATTCTTGAATATCATGCAGAGCTTCAAGATAGTTGAAAATAAAAAATATCGCTAAACACCTTGAAATCCATCGCAAAATCTCCTTTATTTAGATCATTTTATTCTAAAAAATTAAAGTTGAGTATTCTTGGAAAAGGCCGATAAAATAAATCGAAATAATTTCTATTGAATAGGTTAGATTTCATCTAATCTTATTTTTATATTTCAAATAAATCTCTTTTAAACATAATAAATTCAATTGCTTATTTATTTTTTGAGATTTTTTTTGCTTAGAGTAGTTTTTTTGAAAAAAGAATTATAAATTAATTAAGTATTAATAAATAAAACTACATAAAATTAATATTTAGAGAATGACTAAATGCCTTCTATCGGGTTAAATGTAAACTATGTCACAAGTTTGTTAGGTTTTTTGTTAGCATAA
The DNA here is from genome assembly GCF_049284435.1 of Acinetobacter sp. GTDB lineage: Bacteria > Pseudomonadota > Gammaproteobacteria > Pseudomonadales > Moraxellaceae > Acinetobacter. Next base: position 29,974 of record NZ_JBAPXX010000071.1, read on the forward strand.
TTGCATAGTGTTACAAAGCAGCATAATAAAAATGAAAATATATGCTATCCCTGTTTTTGCCTTAATGATCAGTTTATTAGGATTTTGTGTGCATAAACAGTCAGAAATAAGAAAATATGAAAAGATTCGTCATGTCTTGAGCGATGGACGTGATTCAAGTAAATTGCTGGAATCCAATCGGCATCGACATTAAGCAAGTTATATATCTTCCTCTCGCCAATTGGGCTAAAATGATAAAATTAAATCAATAATAAATATAATAAAAATTCAAAGTATTCATTTAAGATATATTAATTTCTAATAAAGTGTAAAATCTAAGAAGCAATAAGAAATCAATGTGTTATAATTTGCCAACGATCAGGATGAAGCAGAATTCATCTTGTTAAGCATTTGATTTAAATCAAGAAAATAAAGCTGCATAAAGGTTATGCAGCTTTTTTGTTTAGATTTTTTTTGGGTTTTTATAGCATAGCCCTGGGGCTGTAAGCTGTTCCAACATTTTAACCCGTCAAATGGCTATGCTGGCATATTCGTTGCTAACACATCCTTAAAATTGATGAATTTTTTTATAAAATTTCATTTATTTGACGGCTTGCTTAAAGCATAAAGTTTACTTAATAGGGGCTAGGTCATGACGACTCCTAATCCATCTTCAGAAAATATGCTTGAACGTCTGTTTAAACTGAGTGAAAACAAAACCAGTTTCCGTACAGAAGTTCTTGCCGGTGTAACTACATTCCTAACGATGTGTTACATCATTATTGTCAATCCGATGATTTTGTCCGAAACGGGGATGGATCATGGGGCTGTCTTTGTAGCGACCTGTCTTGCAGCCGCGATTGGCTGTTTAGTCATGGGCTTGATTGCAAATTATCCAATTGCACTTGCACCAGGCATGGGCTTGAATGCCTTCTTTACCTATTCCGTATGTTTGGGAATGGGTGTGCCTTGGCAAACAGCACTTGGGGCTGTGTTTATCTCGGGTCTTGTGTTTATTGCGATCAGCATGTTCAAAATCCGTGAAGCCATTGTAAATGCGATTCCAATGTCGCTGAAATTGGCCATCGGTGGTGGTATTGGCTTATTCCTTGCGCTAATTGCTTTGAAAAATGCCGGCCTGATTGTGGATAATCCAGCTACGTTGGTAGGTTTGGGCGATTTAAAACAACCATCGGTTTTGCTTGCATTATTTGGTTTCCTTCTGGTTGTTGTGATGCATCACTTTAAAGTGCGTGGTGCGATCATCATCAGTATTTTGGTGTTAACCGGTATTTCAGCAGCGTTGGGTCTGAGTGAATTTAAAGGTGTGGTTGGCGCAGTACCATCGATTGCACCAACATTTATGCAAATGAGCTTTGAAGGTCTGTTCACTGCTAGCTTAATCGGGGTGATTTTTGTTTTCTTCCTGGTCGATTTATTCGACTCAACAGGTACGCTGGTTGGTGTTTCACACCGTGCAGGCTTGTTGAAAGATGGCAAACTGCCGCGTTTGAAAAAAGCACTTTTTGCGGACTCTTCTGCAATTGTTGCAGGTGCAGCGCTGGGTACATCTTCGACTACGCCATATATCGAATCTTCTGCAGGCGTAGCAGCCGGTGGCCGTACAGGTCTAACTGCTGTTGTAGTCGGTATCCTGTTTGTTGCCTGTTTGTTCCTTGCACCATTGGCACAGTCTGTACCAAGCTTTGCAACAGCGCCAGCGCTGTTATTTGTCGGTGTCTTAATGATTCAAGGTATCGTGCATATTGACTGGGAAGATATTACAGAAGCAGTTCCTGCATTTTTAACCATTGTATTTATGCCATTTACCTATTCGATTGCGGATGGTATTGCGATGGGCTTCATCAGCTATGCACTGATCAAATTGTTAACCGGTAAGGCATCAACTGTACCGTATATGGTCTGGATTATTGCAGTACTATGGACGCTTAAATTCGCATTATTTGGCGGCTAATTTTTCTAGATTTAGAAAGGGTGTAAACTCAGTTTGCACCCTTTTTTTATTATTTTAGGTTTCATAAGGAGAAGCGATGAACCGTCTTGAGTTGATTCGAGCTTTGCCAAAAGCCGAGCTTCATGTTCATATTGAGGGCACTTTTGAGCCTGAGCTAATGTTTGCGATCGCTCAGCGTAATAAAATTGCCATCCCGTATAAATCTGTTGAAGAAGTAAAACAGGCCTATAACTTTCATAATCTTCAGTCCTTCCTTGATATTTATTATGCTGGTGCTGCTGTACTGATTCATGAACAGGATTTTTATGATCTGGCATGGGCGTATTTTGAAAAATGTGCTGAAGACCGGGTCGTGCATACTGAAATGTTCTTTGATCCACAAACCCATACCGATCGCGGTGTTGCTTTTGCAACGGTGATCAACGGCTTGCAAAAAGCCTGTGATGATGCCAAAACTAAACTTGGTATCAGTTCACATCTGATTATGTGCTTCTTGCGTCATTTAAGTGAAGATGCTGCTTTTGCAACACTGGAACAGGCCTTGCCTTATAAAGACCAGATTATTGCGGTCGGTCTGGATTCAAGTGAAGTCGGGCATCCACCTTCAAAGTTTGAACGTGTCTTTGCTACAGCGCGTGAAGAAGGTTTGTTGGTTGTAGCACATGCAGGTGAGGAAGGTCCGGCAACCTATGTCTGGGAAGCTTTAGATTTGCTCAAAGTGAATCGTATTGATCATGGTGTGCGCTCTGAAGAAGATCCGGAGTTAATGCAGCGCCTGATTGCAGAAAAGATGCCACTGACGGTTTGTCCATTGTCAAACCTGAAACTTTGCGTCGTGGATGATATGCAGCAGCATAATATCCGTCGCCTCTTGCAGCAAGGCGTGCACGTTACAGTCAATTCAGATGATCCATCATATTTCGGTGGTTATATGAATGACAATTTTATTGCCATTGCCGAAGCACTGGATTTAAGCAATGAGGAATTGAAACAGTTGGCCATCAACTCATTTGAAGCTTCTTTTATTACCGATGCTGAAAAAGAGCAATGGATCAACCAAATCCGTGCCTTGGTTTAATTTTTTAAATAATAGGCAAGGTTCGCTCTGCCTTTGTTTTTATAGATGGATATGAAATTGAAAAGCGTAATTCTGCTCATCAGTACCTTGTTGATTGCCGCTTGCTCAAATGCGGATATGACTTTGACACAGCGTACTTTAAAACCCGTGATTGAATACCAATGTGCAAAAGAATTGAAAGCATCTAAATTCTGGACTGCCTCAACCTATTTTATGCAGGACAAAAATAAAGCTGAACTTGAACAGAATGTCTGTTCATGTGTAGGTGAACATGCACTCAAGGATATTCCAGTCAGTACTTTACTGAAAGCGACTCTGGATGAAGAAGTAAAGTCAAAACTCACTCAACAGGCAATCGCAAACAGTCTGAAAGGCTGCATGACTGAGTTCTTAAAATAAAATCAGCTTTCCAATGAAAGCTGATTGTGTGTGGTTTTACAGATTATTTTTTAGAAGATTTAGATTGTCGCGTCATGCTGGTGAGTACGTGATCTTTATCGATAAAATGATGTTTCAGTGCTGCGGCAATATGTCCGGTTAAAAGGAGTCCCACCGCCCAGGAAAGCCAGATATGCAGAGGTTTTACGATGGCGGTTACAGCCGGATTTTCTGCAATCAGTGCCGGCAGCTTAAATAAATACAGCACCGGTGCTGGATAGCCCAGACTCCAGCTATATAAACAGCCGGTGACAGGTAGGGCAATCAGCATGAAATAAAGAGCTAAATGACCTGCATGTGCCAAAGTTTTCATCCGGAGTGACATATTATCCGGTAGTTCTGGGGCAGGATGGGTATAACGCCAGAAGATTCGTACAACCAGCAGGAAAATAATGGTGGTGGCGATATTTTTATGCAGGGTGATGACATCGCCTTTAAAGCTGCCATCGACCTCATAACTTAAAAAATTCCCACTATAAAAACCAATCAGCCAGGCTGCAATAAAGATAATTGCCATGATCCAGTGTAGCCATTGTGCCGTGCGTGTGTAATATTGTACTTTTTTCATGTGATTTTCTGTTGCCCTCAAAGATGGATGCACCTTAGCAAAGGGCGAATCAGCTCAGCAATTCCAAATCTGCAACGCTATGGTGGCTTCCATGCAACATCCATTGAAATGGCTGGGTGCAGATTAAACATTCAGGATGATTTTTAGATTTCTTATTCAGGTGAATTTCGGCACAATAGCGTCACGCTTCATATATGAATAAACAAGGAACAGATCTGTGAAAAAATTATTGGCTGCACTTGCTCCGCTTACTTTGGTTTTATCGGCTTGTGCAACAACAGGTAGCCCTGAAACGCAAACCACGACTCAACAGTTGGGTGGGGCTGCGCTTAAAATCGCGATCAATGCAAAATGTACGACTGAGCTGAATAATATTCCGGCATGGCAAACAGCAACACGTCTCATGACTACGACCCAAAAGCAGAATATCCAGACTGAAATTTGTGGCTGTGTCAGCGAAAAAGCGCCACAAAGTGTAACAGCGGTAGATTTAGCGACTGCAGCAATTGACCCGGCAGCACGTGCGACGATTGTCGGCAATGTGGTTGCAAAAACCATTAACGCTTGTGTGGCTGAAGCTGTAAACTAAGCCAAAATTAAATTGAAATAGGCTGACTGGTTCAGCCTATTTTTATGGGAAAAAGACATGAAGATTGCTGGTGTAGATGAAGCAGGGCGTGGGCCATTAGTCGGTTCAGTCGTCGCTGCGGCGGTTATTTTGGATCTGAATAACCCGATTGAGGGTTTAAATGACTCTAAAAAACTCACTGAAAAGAAGCGTGAAAAACTTTTTATTGAGATTCAGGAAAAGGCGCTGGCATGGGCCATTGCTGAGGCTTCTGCGGCAGAGATTGACGAACATAATATTTTGCAAGCCTCTTTGCTGGCGATGCGCCGTGCTGTAGAAGCCTTGGCGATTCAACCTGAGCATGTGCTGGTCGATGGTAATAAAGTCCCTCAAGGCCTTCGTATGAGTTGTGATGCTGTGGTTGGCGGTGATGCATTGCATGCTGAAATTTCAGCAGCCAGTATTCTGGCGAAAGTAACCCGTGATCATCAGATGATTGAGATGGATCTGAAGCATCCGCAATTTGGTTTTGCCAAGCATAAGGGGTATCCGACCAAGGCACATTTTGAAGCGATTGCCTTGCATGGTGTGATTGATGAGCATCGTCGCAGTTTTGGGCCGGTGAAAAAAGTGATTGCAGCCTTGCTAGAACAGCAGCGAGCAGAACTTTAAGTTTTATTTAAATTATCTAAGTATTTAATATTTTTATATAAAATTCAGACAAATTTAAAGCGGCTTTAAAGCCGCTTTATGATTTATACACAAATTAACGGTTAAAATTATTTTGTGTTTGATTCTCATCTTCATACGAAGGCTGGAAATCTTGATCGATATGCTGGAGATGTTCATGCATTGCACGTTCATGCTGGATACGCTGGTAAATCTCTTCACGGTGCACAGAGACTTCTTTCGGAGCGTTGACCCCAATACGGACCTGATTACCTTTCACGCCAAGCACAGTCACGCTGACTTGGTCTCCAATCATTAAAGTTTCCCCGACACGTCGAGTCAAAATCAGCATGTTTCTCTCCTTGCAAAATGCAAAACCTGCAATCTATTGAATTTAAAACAAAAAACACAACCAAAAATTAAAAATAAAATCTGGATAGAAATTCTGTCATCTGGGTGAAAGATTTTAATCTATCTCAGTTTTTTAAAAATCCTCAGGCTTAATATAACAGAGCCACTATAAAAAAAACTATAGTGGCTCTGAATTTTTGTAGAGATTTATAAAATACTGTCAAACAATGACAATATTCTATCTTAACGATTAAGCACGTGCGCTAGATTCGCCTTGTTCACGGTCTAAACCGAATGCGGTATGCAATGAACGAACCGCAAGTTCAAGATAATTTTCTTCAATGATCACAGAAATCTTGATTTCAGACGTCGAGATCATCAGGATATTGATGCCTTCGTCTGCCAATGCTGTAAACATCTTGCTTGCTACACCGGCATGTGAACGCATCCCTACACCCACAATCGATACTTTTACGATATCTGAACGGGTCGCAACTTCACGTGCACCAATTTCTTGAGCAGTTGCTTCAAGAATGGTTTTGGCTTTATTTAATTCGCCACGGTTCACAGTAAAAGTGAAATCAGTTGTACCATCTTCTTCAACGTTCTGGATAATCATATCCACTTCAACATTGGCATCACCAATCGGGCACAAAATTTTAGAAGCAATACCCGGTTCGTCAGGCACACCTAAAATAGTTAATTTTGCTTCGTCACGGTTAAATGCGATACCGGAGATAATTGGCTGTTCCATGTTGTCTTCCAATTCAGTCGTAATAAGTGTACCAACGTTTTGCTTAAATTCTTCGTCGAATGCGCCATCGTTGTCATTGTCGAAGCTTGATAATACGCGTAAAGGCACCTGGTATTTGCCTGCAAATTCAACTGAACGAATTTGTAGGACTTTAGAACCGAGTGACGCCATCTCAAGCATTTCTTCAAATGAAATACGATCAACTTTTTTTGCTTTTGGTGCAACACGTGGATCGGTGGTATATACACCGTCAACGTCGGTATAAATCTGGCATTCATCTGCTTTGAGTGCGGCAGCAATTGCAACACCTGAAGTATCAGAACCGCCACGCCCTAAAGTGGTGGTATTACCATGTTCATCAAAACCCTGGAAACCGGCAACGACAAGTACGCGGCCTGCATCCAGATTTGAGTTCAGGACTTCAGTATCAATGGATTCGATACGTGCCTTATTGAATGAGCTGTCGGTTTTCATGCCAACCTGGCGACCTGTTAGTGATTTTGCTTCAACTCCAATTGAGTTCAGCGCCATTGCTAACATAGAAATCGTAACCTGTTCACCCGTAGATACCATTTGGTCTAGTTCACGTGGGTCAGGGGTTTCGGTAATGGCCTTCGCTAAAGCAAGTAGACGATTGGTTTCGCCACTCATTGCTGATACCACTACCACTACCTTGTGGCCGTGGTCATGCCAGCGCTTTACACGACGAGCAACATTTAAAATGCGCTCGGGAGTACCCATAGAGGTACCGCCATATTTTTGAACGATTAATGCCATAGTTGTTCCATATAAGCCATGACCCTGATGTACCTATCAGGGTCAGTTACACAAAATTGAAGTTTTATTTTGCTGCAAGCCAGGCAGTTAAATCTGCCATCATTGGAGCAAACTTCTCGTTAAGTGGCGCGCCACCTTGTGCCAAGTCAGGTTTACCACCACCTTTACCACCTAGCTCGGTCGCTAAATGTTTGATGATGTCACCTGCTTTAATAGAAGCAGTAAAGTCTTTTGCTACAGATGCGATCAAGCTCACCTTGTCACCCTCTACACCTGCAAGAACAATAACTGCATTTTCTAATTTTGATTTCACACCGTCGTGCAGGTTGCGAAGTGCTTTCGCATCCATGTTTTCAACAGTTGTAATCAAGGTTGCACGACCTGCAATGCTTTGAACTTGGCTTAGAAGTTCACCGGCTTGCAAGCTAGCAAGTTTTTGATTGAGTTGTTCGATCTGTTTCTGCAAGCTCGATGCAGTATCAACCAACGCTTCAACTTTTTCTAAAGTCTGGTCTTTTTGCGCTTTGAGCAAACCGTTAATCGTATTGATATCGCGATCGGCTTTTTGCGCAACTTCAACTGCTTTAGTGCCTGTTACTGCTTCAATACGACGTACACCGGCTGCCACACCGCCTTCAGATGTGATTTTGAACAGACCGATATCACCGGTACGTTTTACGTGAATACCACCACACAGCTCGATTGAAAAGTTTTTCTCTTCAATCACTGAACCCATAGACAGTACACGTACTTCGTCACCATATTTCTCGCCAAACAGCATCATCGCGCCTTTAGCTTTCGCAGACTCGATATCCAGAAGTTCAGTAGACACAGCAGTATTGGCAATCACTTCAGCATTGACCAAACGTTCAATTTCTTGCAGCTGTTCAAAGCTTACAGGTTGGTCGTTGGCAAAGTCAAAACGTAACACATCAGAGGCAACCAATGAACCTTTTTGCTGTACATGTGAACCTAAAATTTGACGTAACGCAGCATGTAGCAGGTGAGTCGCAGAGTGGTTGCGCGCAGTTGCAGCACGGATGTCTGCTTTTACAGTCGCTTCTACCTTTTGTGTAGCTTTCAGGCTACCCATGGTCACGATACCTTGGTGTACAAATGCACCACCAGATTTTTTGGTATCTTGAACTTCGAAAATACCGGTATCGTTTTTAAAGATACCTGTATCACCGATTTGACCACCGCTTTCTGCATAGAATGGTGTTTGGTTGAGTACGATAAGTGCTTCGTCGCCTTCAACTACTTCGTCAACTTGCTCGCCATCTTTGTAGATTGCGATGATTTGACCTTCACCGGCAGTTGCGTCATAACCGTCAAATTGAGTTTCGCCTTCAACTTTTACTACGCTGTTGTAGTTGATCGCGAATTTACCTGCATCACGTGCGCGTTGACGTTGTGCAGCCATTTCAGTTTCGAAACCGGCTTCATCAATGGTTAAATCACGTTCACGTGCGATATCCGCAGTTAAGTCAGTCGGGAAGCCGTAAGTGTCGTAAAGTTTGAATACCACTTCGCCCGGAATCACAGAACCTTTTAACTGTGCCAATTCGCCTTCAAGCAATTTCAAACCTTGCTCAAGTGTTTTGGCAAATTGTTCTTCTTCTTTCAGAAGTTGCGCTTCGATACGTGCTTGTTGAGCAGCAAGTTCAGGATAAGCTTCGCCCATCACTTCAATAAGCGGTTTCAACATTTTGTGGAAGAACGAAGCTGTTGCGCCTAGCTTGTTACCATGACGCACTGCACGACGGATAATACGACGTAGTACATAACCACGGCCTTCATTCGATGGATTTACGCCATCAGCGATCAAGAATGAACATGAACGTGCATGGTCAGCAACGACTTTCAATGAAGCAGGATACTGAACTGGTGTACCTTTCTCAGCAGCTTCAGCTTCAAGCACTGTAGTGTCCAAGCCAACAATTTCAGCCGCAGCTTTAAGTAAATGCTGGAATAAATCGATTTCGTAGTTTGAGTTGACGTGCTGTAAAACTGCAGAAATACGCTCCAAGCCCATACCTGTGTCTACAGAAGGCGCTGGAAGCGGGTGGAGTACGCCATCCGCAGTACGGTTGAACTGCATGAATACGTTGTTCCAGATTTCAATGAAACGGTCGCCATCTTCTTCAGGAGAACCCGGTAAGCCACCCCAGATGTGATCGCCATGGTCAAAGAAGATTTCAGAACATGGACCACATGGACCGGTATCGCCCATTGCCCAGAAGTTGTCAGATGCGTATTGACCACCTTTATTATCGCCAATACGGATGATGCGAGATACATCTAGGCCGATTTCTTTGTTCCAGATGTCAAAGGCTTCATCATCAGTATGGTAAACGGTTGCATAGAGTTTGTCTTTTGGTAGACCAAGCCATTCTTCGTTAGTCAAAAAGTCCCAGGCAAAGTTGATCGCATCACGTTTGAAGTAATCACCAAATGAGAAGTTACCCAACATTTCAAAGAAAGTGTGGTGACGTGCTGTATAACCCACATTGTCCAAGTCGTTGTGCTTACCACCTGCGCGCACGCATTTTTGTGATGACACTGCACGTACATAATCGCGTTTTTCTAGACCTAAGAAGCAATCTTTAAACTGGTTCATACCAGCATTGGTGAACAGCAAAGTTGGGTCATTGGCAGGTACTAGAGAACTCGACGCGACACGTGTATGCCCTTGCGATTCAAAGTAACGCAAAAATGCTTCACGAATTTCAGCTGATGTCATAAAACGAGTACTCACAACCAAGTCACTCCATAATTTCCGATTTGGCTAAAACACCACAGTCTGACAAGCATACAAGAGCTTTGCTGCAATGCGGGGCTTAAAAATTTAAAACGCCAAATTATAACGGAAAAAGCAGTAGGCACCAATCATTTTAAAACCAATTGCTAAGGATTTATTTACTTAGGTTTTTTGCTGAATAATTAAAATGAATTTTCCCAAAGCAGAATCCGTGGATATCCATCACTTTAAAAAATAAACGGAATTTTAAATGGCTCGAATACAGACGAATGTATCAGAAATAAAATAATCGAAAATCAGTATTTTCACTGAAGTTTTTAATGTACGGCGCAAGAAATCCTTTAACATAGAAGAGTTTTAAAATAGGCATATAAAAGGTCGAGTCATGCAACGAGTGGCAATTAATGGATTTGGGCGTATTGGACGGAATGTACTGCGCGCATGGTTTGAAAATCCGAAAGATTTTAATTTTGAAATCGTTGCCATTAACGATATTGCCGATGTTGAAACCCTGATTCATCTGTTTAAATATGATTCGACCCATGGCCGTTTTCCGGGGCAGGTAGATCTCAGTTATGATGCTGAACATATCTATATGCATATCAGCTATCAAGATGCTGCATTAAAAGTACAGGTTTTGTGTGAGTCGCAGCCGGCTAATTTGCCTTGGCAAAACTTGGCGGTAGATGTAGTGCTTGAATGTACTGGACTGTTCCGTTCTCGTGAAGCCGCGACCCAGCATATTGAAGCAGGGGCAAAACGTGTGATTATCGGCGCCGCACCTTTTGATACAGTAGATGCCGCGATTGTGTATGGTGTCAATCATCATGAAGTCAAAGCATCGGACCAGATCATTTCCAGTGTCTCTTGTACCACTCAGGCTTTGGTGCCACTGGTCAAAATTGTCGATGATGCATTTGGTATCAGTAGTGCCCTAATGACCGAAATCCATGCTGTCACGGCAGATCAGTCGGTACTGGATCATGCACATCGTGATTTGCGTCGTGCCCGTGCCTCAGGTCATAACATTATTCCAACGACTTCAAGTGCACTGGGGGCCTTAAAACGCGTCATGCCGAAAATGGAAGATCGTATCGATGGTTATTCAATTCGGGTGCCGACCATTAATGTAGCCGCAATTGATTTGACTTTTGTTTCCCAGTCACCGATTACCGATCACAAGCTGAATGAAGTTATGATCAAAGCTGCACGGCAGGATTTTGCAGAAATCATGGCCGTGACGGATGAGCCCTTGGTGTCTAGTGATTTTAATCATTCCCCGTATTCACTGATTGTTGATCTGACTCAGACCCTGGTGGTTGGGCACCAAGCCAAAGTCTTTGCCTGGTATGATAACGAGTGGGGCTATGCCAACCGTCTGCTGGATTTATGTGAATCATTTCATTAAGTTCGGGTTATCTAAACCTCAAAAGCACCAAGATACGGTGCTTTTTTCTTGCCTGTAAATATTCTGCAAGCCATGTTTTAAGAGAATTCGCCCGTAATTGATCGAAAATCAGGAATTGAGGCTGAATTATTTACGTTATCTGAAGCATTTTTCGTTAAGATAAAGACAATAAAATGAAATAAGAGCAAGCACATGATGGTGGTTTGGGGATTTATTATACTGCTAACTTTGGCGGTGATTTTTCTGATCTGGCTGCAGTTTAATCAGAGTGATGAGCCACGTAGCGTGGAAGGCGTGCCAGTCGAAGAAAAAATCGTGCATCTGGAAGAAAATTTAAAAAAGACTCTGGAAATCATGCAGGATCTAGCCAAAAAAATGCATGTGCAGCAGGAAGTTCTGGATCAGACCACAGCCAAACTTCAGCAGGTCGAATTGCAAAATGCCGAACTGGTGAGCTTGCTGACCAAGGTGGTTGATCCACAGAAATAAACAAAACCCCTTTAGAGATTATTTAAAGGGGTTTTGTTCCAGCGTTAGACAATTAAAACTCTTAAAACTGCGGCGGAAACCATACTGATGGCGACTGTTGGTAATAATCCAAAACGCGTAGCGGCAAATAGCGTTAAAGCCAAGGCGATCAGGTCTGCAGGATTGTCACGTACAAAATAGGGTGCAATCACTGAAATCAGCACGCAGCCGGGGACTACTTCCAGAATTTTACGCTGGCGCTGTGTCAGCGTTTTGTTTTTTAATAAGATATAGCCCAAGATCCGGGTTAAATAAGTGGTCGCAGCAATCAGGATAATGGCCACCAAGGTGCTCATCTGGATCATGTTTGATCCTCTTGAATCAGGAAAAATGCCGAAGCGATTCCAGACAAGGCGCCAATCGGTACATACCAGCCCGCAGGTAAATATAAATAAGCTAAAGCCGCACAGACTAAACTGACCAGCCATGGCCGGGCAGCCTCAAAACCTTTCCACATACTTCTCAGTAACACCAGAAATACAGCAGGAAAGGCCATATCAAAACCAAAACGGTTGATGTCGCCTAATACAGGTCCAAGCATGGCGCCGAGTGTGGTAAATCCGACCCACATCAAGTACAGGCAAAAACACAGGCCAGCATAATAAGGCATGCTAAACGCAGCACGACAACCCAGTTGCGCCTGTTTCCTTTGTGCATCAGCTAGACCGAGCGCCCAGCTCTCATCGACCATAAAAAACAGGGCCGGAAAAACTTTACGATTCGGAAGATGCTTTAAATACGGAACCAAACTGGCGCCCATCAACAGATGCCGGCTATTCACCAGAAAGGTAATGAACATCAGCATGAGTAAATTTGGCGGACTGCTCCAGACTTCCAGAATGGCAAATTCAGAACCGCCGGCAAAGTTCAAACCTGTCAGTAATGGCACTTCGAGCAAGCTGAAATTTTTCTGTACTGCCGTTGCACCTAGCACCAGCGCAAAGGGAATAATTCCCAAAAGCATGGGGGTAGAATCTTTCATGCCACGTTGAAATTCGCTGAAATCGGTAGGGACAACCACCGCTGCGGTGCTTTGTCTGAACAAAAGCATGGAAATGACCTGGGTACTGCAAAACTAGACCATATTTTATGGCGATATTCTGGCTATTTGCTGTTGTAATACAGGTGATTCAGCTTTGATTTGAAATTAAATTGCGCTAAATTAAATTTAAGAGGTTTTAAATACCAAAGCATAGACATGGATCAAATAGATAAACGCATTTTGCATGAGTTGCAAAAGAATGGAAAACTGCAAAATAATGAACTGGCTCAACTGATTGGCTTGTCGCCATCACCCTGTTTAAGACGGGTGAAACAGCTGGAAGATGAGGGGTGATTGAGCAGTATGTTGCGCTGCTGAATCCGCAAAAGGTCAATTTAGCCATGAGTGTGTTTGCAGGCGTCTGGCTCAAGTCTCGAGAAGCTGCTGTGGTCGACCAATTTGTCGAAGCGATCAAGGAAATGCCAGAAGTCGTCGAGTGCCAGCTAATGGCGGGCGATTGTGATTTCTTTTTAAGAATTGTGGTGGCTGATCTGGATGCTTATCGTAAATTTCAGATTAATCATTTAACCCAAATTCCCTGCATTCAAAGTGTAAAAACTGAAATTCCATTGCAAACGGTCAAAAGTACCACTGCACTGCCTTTGGTTTAATGCCGGATTTTGTCATGATATTTATTTTGAATGTGCATTAAAACGCTGATAGTTGACACAATTGTTGTTGATTTCATCAGGTAGCGAAAATTATAAAATTTGCGATGCACAGCCAAAACTATCGTGCTAGACTAGGAGAAATCGGGTGTGCTCCCGATTTTTTTATGCGGATTCGTTCCGCGCTGACAAGAATTTAGGTTTACAACATGCCCATTTCAGAGACATGGTTATTACCTGATGGTGTAGCTGATGTATTACCAGAACAAGCGCAAGTTATTGAAAGTCTGCGCCGTAAATCACTGGATTTCCTTGCATCTCGAGGTTATCAGCTGGTGTACACGCCATTTATTGAATACATCGAATCTCTATCTTCTCTCTCAGAATCGAATCAAGATTTAGACTTAGCCACTTTTAAAGTAATCGATCAGCTTTCTGGTCGTTTGCTTGGTGTGCGTGCCGATATGACACCACAAGTGGCTCGTATTGATGCGCATGTACATCCAGTGGAAGGTGTGGCACGTTACTGCTATGCAGGAACCGTTCTGCATACCAAGCCTCGTGGTTTTAATACCTCGCGCGCACCATTACAGTTAGGTGCGGAGCTCTTTGGTTCAGATAGCATTGATGCCGATGTGGAAATGGTCGACTTGATGATCAGTCTGATTCAGGAGACAGGTCTGGCAGATGGTATCCATCTGGACTTAGGTCATGTGGGTTTATTCCGCAGTCTGGTGGCTCAGGCAGGCTTAAACAAAGTCACTGAACAACAATTATCTGATTTATATCAACGTAAGGCGCTGCCAGAATTAGAAGAATTCACGGCAGACCTGAAATTTGGTCAGGATTTCTATGCACTTGGACGCTATGCCAGCGACCTGGATGCATTGCAAGCGCATTTAAGTGCTGAAGTGTTGGCGAATCCAGCATTCACGCAGGCTTTTAATGTCTTGCAAACGACCAAAAATGAAGTTCAAACCCGTTGGCCAAACTTGAGTATTGGTATTGATGTGGTTGAATTACGTTCATACCATTATCATACTGGCCTGATGTATGCGGTCTATGCACCTAACCGTGCAGCTGCACTGGCACAAGGTGGCCGTTATGATGGCATTGGTGAGCATTTTGGCCGCGCGCGTCCGGCAACCGGTTTCTCTTGTGACTTATATGCTTTAAGCGCAGGTCAGTTTGATGCGGTACAGGTCGTGGTTGCACCTAAAGGCACTGATACAGAACTTCTGAATGCGATTCAGAACATTCGTGCACAAGGCTTAAGTGTAATTCAGTTACTGGGTAATGATGATTTAAACTCTATTCCATATGCGACGCACCAGCTGGTGAATGCGAATGGTGAGTGGACAGTCAAAACGATTTAACTGCTTGGCTCAGTGTTCATGTCGCTGAGCGGGGCTTTCAACTTTAACAGCATGATGTAATGAGGCTATTATGGGCAAGAATGTTGTGGTACTTGGTACCCAATGGGGCGACGAAGGTAAAGGTAAAATCGTCGACCTGCTCACAGATCAAGCGGCAGCGGTAGTTCGTTATCAAGGCGGACATAACGCAGGTCACACTCTTGTGGTTGGTGGTAAGAAAACTGTCTTACACCTCATTCCATCAGGTATTTTACGTGAAAACGTATTGTGCTTAATTGGTAACGGTGTTGTTCTTTCTCCTGAAGCGCTCATCAAAGAGATGGACATTCTTGAAAAAGAAGGCGTTCCTGTTAAAGAGCGTTTACGCATTTCTCCAAACTGTCCACTGATTCTTCCGAACCACATCGCACTCGACCAGGCGCGTGAGAAAAAACGTGGTAATGCGAAGATTGGTACGACAGGTCGTGGTATCGGTCCTGCATACGAAGACAAAGTAGCGCGTCGCGCAGTACGTGTTGCTGACCTGGTACGTGGTGGTGAACATCTTACTGCTCAGTTAACTGAACTTCTGGACTACCATAACTTCCAGCTGACTGAATACTACGGTGTTGAAGCAGTTAAACTGGAAGACGTGTTAGCACTTTGCGACGAATGGCGTAAAGTTGTTGCGCCGCTGGTTGTGGACGTGACCACTGAATTGCATAACTACCGTAAAAACGGTGACAACATCATGTTCGAAGGCGCGCAAGGTTCACTTCTTGACGTTGACCACGGTACATATCCGTATGTAACTTCTTCGAATACCACTGCTGGTGGTGTAAGCTCTGGTTCAGGTCTGGGTCCTTTGCACCTTGACTATGTACTGGGTATTACTAAAGCGTACACAACGCGTGTAGGTGCAGGTCCATTCCCAACTGAGTTGGTGTATGACGCTGCAAATGACACGGGTGATGCGATTGGTAAACACCTCGGTACGATTGGTAATGAATTTGGTGCATCTACTGGCCGTCAACGTCGTTGTGGCTGGTTCGATGCTGAAATTCTACGCCGTTCAGTTGACGTAAACTCACTTTCTGGTATTTGCCTAACTAAACTTGACGTTCTTGATGGTTTGGAAGAAGTGAAAATCTGTGTGGGTTATGAAGCTGCAGATTCTGGTTGTGTCGGTTCTTCTGATGCGCTTGCATTCGAAACTTTAAAACCGATTTACGAAACTATGCCAGGCTGGTCTGAGTCAACTTTCGGTGCGAAATCACTGGATCAATTGCCAGAAGCTGCATTGAACTATGTAAAACGTCTTGAGCAATTGATTGAATGTCCAATCGACATCATTTCAACAGGTCCAGACCGTGAAGAAACGATTGTTCTTCGCCACCCGTTTGATGCTTAATCTTCTTTGATTAAAGCTTGAATGATAAAAACCCATCTCCGGATGGGTTTTTTATATGCTGAATTTATACAGGTATTTCAAGACTAAAGTTGCATCGGTAATACCACGTGATGTGCTTTAACATAGCGGTATATAAAGAAAGAAAAATGAGCAGCAGGATGCAAAAAAATATATCGGCGACCATGTTTTATTCATTGTTATTCGCGATGGGCGGGGCGCCAACAATTGCCATGATGATTATTCGTGCGCAAACCCAAAATCCCGAGGTGATTTATGCGGCGCTGATTGGTTTGAGTGTCATTATCGCCTGTATATTAGTGCCTATTATTTTATTGCAAAATGCTTTTTTATTTTTCAAACGTCAAGATGAAGCGCTTGAGCAGAAAATCAAACCACTGAGTCAGTTTTATCTGGGTCTCAATATTATTTGTCTGATTTATTGGTTGGCGATACAGTATTTGGCTTAAAAATTACATAATTTATAAGAAGATGAATGAATTAAGCGTTTAGCTGCTGCGCGCTTTCAATTATAATTTTTACAATGTAAATTGCCCTTAAGCCAAGGCGGAGTAAATTATAATGAAGAATAAACTTTTATTGAGTATGGCGGCTGCTACAGTCGTAACATTATCAGGTTGTACCACCATTGCCGATATGGCAGGGGCAGATACTGCGACCTTAAATGCATCTGCTAGCCAAAGCTATAATGCCATGGTCAATGATGCGAAAAACAAAGGTCAACTGGATACCAGTTCAGCGACCTATAAGCGGATTAATAATGTATTTAACCGTTTGAAACCGGTTGCCAACCAGATGAATCAAACCGGTACAGCATTCCAGTGGCAATTGGCTGTGCTCAAATCTGACCAGGTCAACGCCTTTGTTGCGCCAGGTGGTAAGGTTGTATTCTATACCGGTATCGTGAATAAACTGAATCTGACCGATGCTGAAATTGCAGCGATTATGGGTCATGAAATGGTGCATGCTTTAGAAGAGCATTCTAAGCAGAAAATCGGTGCTCAAGCCCTGACTGATCTGGCCTTGGGTATTGGCTTGAATGCAGCAGGTGTGGGTCAAGGTGGCGCTGCAGCAGCACAATTGGGTAGTCAGATCGGAATTGGCTTGCCATACTCGCGTAATCTGGAAAGCCGTGCTGACCAAGGCGGTTTAATGCTGATGGCGCGCGCAGGTTATAACCCGAATGCAGCCATTACCCTGTGGGAAAAAATGAACAAACTCGGTGGCGGCAGTGGTGCAACCTTCCTGTCTACGCATCCATCGAATAGCCAGCGTATTGGGCAAATGCGTCAACAGTTGCCAGCAGCGATGCAGATTTATAACCAAAAAAAATAATCCACTGATCATCCTGTAAAAGGAGATCTTGATCGGATTGGAAAGGCAGGGCAATGGCTCTGCTTTTTTTATAGCTAATTGGATGGTTAATATTCTATGGGCTATTTTCAGACAATAAAAAAGGCAAAGTCAGACTTTGCCTTTTTTCACTCAAGATCAAAAGATCTTAGTGCTGGTGACCGCCTACACCGTGTACGTGACCGTGATCTAATTCTTCTTGAGAAGCTTCACGAACAGATACGATTTCAACTTCGAAAGTCAGGTCTTGACCAGCAAGTGGGAAGTTAGCATCAACCACAACATTGTCGCCTTCAACTGCTTTAACAGTTACGATTTGCACGCCGTCATCAGTTTGAGCTTGGAACTGCATGCCTGCTTGAATGTTGTCTACGCCTTGGAACATTTGCGCAGGAACTTCTTGAACTAGGTCCGGGTTGTATTCGCCATAACCTTCAGCAGCAGGAACGTTTACAGTGAATTTTTCACCTACGGTTTTGCCTTCTAACGCATTTTCTAAACCTGGGATGATGTTACCTGCACCGTGCAAATAGGCAAGTGGTTCACCTTGAGATTGGTCGAGAGTTTCACCCTCTGCGTTAGTCAATGTGTAGTGGAAAGAAACCACGAGGTTATTTGCAATAGCAGTCATGTTAATTGATCCATTCAATTTTTTAAGGGTACATCATAAAGTGAAATTGCATTTTTGTAGACTAAAATTAGCAAAAAAACGCAATTTGACAATTTTGTTGACGATTTTTTCATTGATTGGGCCAAATTCTGGAATTTCAATGCAATTTCAGCTTTGGAGAAATTTTTCGTGTAACAAAATCTTTTGCAGTCAGAATGCCGGCATGCGCATAACCATGAATGGTCGCCTGATGAATTCGATATAAAGAAACGTACATCGATTTGGCGACAAAGCCTTGCACATTGACTTGACCGAGCAACTCGCCGACGGCTTTATTCTGGCTTAAGGAAATCAGTGAACCTTTGTCAGAAAATTTAAACATCGGTAAATAGTTTTTTTGATTGACACGCGCTTTTAAGGCATTGGCCAGAAAATTGGCCTGTTGGCTAGCCACTTGTGCGCGTGGACCCAGGACCGGTTCATCTGCAGCAGGTTGGCAGTGTGCACAGTCACCAAAAGCAAAAATATCTGGATCAGATTTGGTTTGCAGGGTGGAATAGACTTTCAACCGGTGAATATTGTCTTTTTCCATATCTTGCAGTTGTGCCAAAACTTCGGGTGCTTTGATGCCTGCGGCCCAGACTTTAATCTCGGCATCCAGACTTGAGCCATCTGCAAAATAAATTTTGTCTTCATCGACCTTGGCCACGCGGTGACTGGTCAAGACTTCAATACCAAATTTTTCCAGCTGTTGCATGGTATGTTCAGCAACTTTCGGGGAGAGCGCAGTCAGAATGCGATCCGCCGCTTCAATTAAGGTAATTTTGACTTTATTTGGATCGACCTTGTTCAAGCCATATTTAAAGAAATTGTTTTTGGCCTCAACCAACTCGGCTGCCAGTTCGACCCCGGTCGCACCGGCACCAATAATGGCGATATTCAGTTCACGGCTTGAAGCTTCATGTTGAGCGTTCAAATAGAGATGCAACAGATCCTGCTGAAAGATATCAGCCTGTGGGCGGCTGTCGAGAAAATGACAGAACTGTTTGACCCCTTCGGTATTAAAGTCATTCGAGGTAGAACCTAAGGCCAGGACCAGGGTGTCATAGTCAATGCGCTGGTTTTTCTTGGATTGGAATTTTTTGGAGAAATATTCTGTTTCGAGCACAATCTGTTTCGCTTCACGATCCAGACCGGTGAATGTACCCAAGACAAATTCATAATAATGCGCAGCTGAATGGGCAAAATAATTGGTTTCTTCTTCATGTGGATTTAAGGTACCTGCGGCAACTTCATGCAGCAGCGGTTTCCAGATGTGCGTCAGTTTTTGATCGACCAGAATAATCTGGGCTTTACCGCTTTTACCCAAGCTCTCACCCAGCTGAGTCGCCAGTTCCAGACCACCCGCACCACCACCCACAATCACGATTTTATGTGCTGTCATATATGATTAACCTGTTTATTTTTTTAATAAAAATAAGAGAAATAGAGAGAAAATATACTATGGCATGCGCTAAAACGCGTCTTGATTAAAATTGTTATACAAATTACAAAACGTAGCAATTCTGTGAGAGCAGGTAAGTGTCGCTACTTTAAGGAAGCAATGGGAGAGCGAGATTGATAGGGGGAATCTGCTAGAAGATCAGCGCAGAGATCTTCTAGCTTAAAGGGAAGTTACTTGAGATGTAGCGCTATTATCTATCTAAAGGATAAAGCTTTACGCTTGGGGGGTTGTCTGAAAACAAACTGAACAAGCCTTGCAGCCAGGTAAAGAATTTCTGAAACAGGTTAGCTTCTTCAATTTCGACATGATCTTCAATCTGAATGGTGCGAATCAGCTGATTATTCTGATAGACTTGAATGGTGGCTAAAGGCTTCATAGTTGCCAAAGGTGCGATTAATTCTGACGCTTTCACTTCAACATTGATATGAGTCTGAGTTTCCTGAAGTGGCTCGATACTTTTTAAAATGCCATCACCTGTATTCAGCATAACGCGTTGATGCGCCTGGTCAAACTGATTCAGGTCAATACTGTAGCCCTGATCATATAAAGAAGTGGTGATAATCTGCGGTTGCTTGGTTTGCACCTTAAACATTTTTAAGGTGGATTTGATCACAGGCAACTCAGCAAGGAGCTGTTGATCTTTGATCGCCACTTCATTGCGGGTATAGGTATAAGCCAGATTCATCAGCTTATGTGATATTTCAGCGCGTTTTGTGGCACTTTTAGTGCCTAGTACCACCACAATCAGACGGCGATTCGGCATTTCAAAATCTGCTGTTACGCGATTGGCGGTTAATGCTAAATTATAGCCTGCTGCGCGGGTAAACCCGGTTTTTAAACCATCTACGGTTGGATCAACCTGAAGCACACGGTTGGTCGCACGATGAAAGTGCTGGTTGTAGGTAAAGCTTGGCTGTTTGGAATAATACAGATAATCTGGGGTTTCATTCACCAGCGCCATAGACAGTCTGGCCAAATCGGCGGCAGTCGAATAATGCTCAGGCATGGTAATGCCGGCCGGATTCTGGAAATTGGTATGCTGCATGCCCAGCGCTTTGGCTTCCTGATTCATACGTTCAACAAACTGCGGAATACCACCCGAAATTTTCTCAGCCAGCGTCACCGCGGCATCATTGGCAGACATGATAATCAAGCCTGCCAGAAGCTGGTCGACTGAAATCAGGTCACCTTCTTTCAGGTACATCTGTGACTCATCCCACATCACGGTTTTCACTACAGAGGTCGCGGTTAAAACTTCATTTTTATCTAATTTCCCAGCCTCAATTTCCTTTAAGGCAATATAAGCCACCATCATTTTGGTGAGCGAGGCCGGAGCGCGTTGCACGTCGGCATTGTGCTCTGCAATGACTTGACCAGACTGTGAATCCAGAATGGTCCAGGCTTCAGCTTCAACGCTTTCAGGCACAATATTGAGTAGGGCAGCATGTGAAAATGCAGAAATAAATAAACTGAATACCGCAATCAGTGAGATGATGTATTTCAAAGGTGTTCCTTAATAACCCGGCGGGTGTTGAACGATTTAATTTTCACGCATGCTATGCCTTTTTTATACAGATAGCTAGTCGTAAATGTAGACAAATAAGACAGCTAAACCATACTGGCTTAAAAAATGCTAAGCTAAGCTATATCTCATTTATTTTAATTTTATATCGTTCATTATGTTGCATTATCAAATTGAATTTGACGATTATCGTCAGCATCTTATTCACGTGACTGTTCGTTTTCTTGCGGACCCGACCCAAGTCCTGTCATTACCGACCTGGATTCCGGGAAGCTATCTGATTCGAGAGTTTTCCAAGCACATTGAAGCGGTCAAAGCCTATGATGAAGATGGGCGCCAGTTACAGATCCAGAAATTTGAAAAGAATAAATGGCGTTTATTCAATACTGATCATGAACTGATTACGGTAGAATATGATGTCTATGCCTATGACCTGTCCGTTCGTGGTACATATGTGGATCAAAATCGTCTCTACGTGAACCCGGCTTGTGCATGTCTGGGGCTAGAAGGTCAGGAAAATAAAGAAATTGAACTGGAAATTTTCCTGCCAGATGAATTAAAGCATTTTCAGCTGGCAACCGGCATGCAAGCCAAAAGTCTGGTCAAAGGCCGTTTCACGCTCAAAGCCAAAAACTATGCCGAATTGATTGATGCGCCATTTGAGCTAGCAGAACAAACCCGTTTCAGTTTTGAAGCAAATGGTATTCCACATGAATTTGTGGTGTCCGGTAAACATGCCATGAATGCGGCGCGTATGCAGCAGGATATTGAAAAAATCTGTGCCACAGAAATTTCAATGTTTGGTTCGGCGCCGTTTGCAGACTATACCTTTATGACCATGGCAACCGGCAATAGCTATGGCGGTCTGGAGCATCCGAACTCGACCAGCCTGATTTCACCGCGTGATGACTTGCCGAAAGCCAATGAGCCAGAAGAGCCATCTAAAGATTATCAGCGTTTTCTGGGTCTATGTAGCCATGAATATTTCCATTCCTGGTTGGTGAAATTCATTCGTCCTGAAAACTTCGTTAACTATGATTTAAACAGAGAGGGCTATACCTCTCTGTTATGGATCTTTGAAGGTTTCACTTCCTATTACGATGATTTGATTTTGCTGCGCAGTGGCGTGATTAATCAGGAATCGTATATTGCTTTGTTAAAAGCACAGATTGACCGTTACTTGCAAAATCCGGGTCGTGCGATTCAGTCAGTCTCTGAATCCAGTTTTGATGCCTGGGTGAAATTCTATCGTCAGGATGAGAACTCGAATAATGTTGGTACCAGCTATTACAACAAAGGTTGTCTAGTTGCATTGTGCCTGGATTTGGGTCTGCGTTTACGTGGTTCAAGTCTGGATGCTTTAATGCGCCGTTTGTATGAAAATGCCCAGAAGGGTGTTCAGGTGCATGAACGGACAATCTTTGAATTGTGTAAAGAGCTGACAGGAGATGATTGGTCAGAACAGATTAATCACTTGATCAATACCACAGATGAATTGCCGCTCGATCAGTTATTCCCTGAGTTTGGTGTGGCTTATGGTCTGAAAAATGATAAGTCTTTGCCATTCGGTTTAAAATTGGCAGATAAGCCGGAAGGTGTTCTGGTTCAATCTGCGCGTCGTGATGGTGCCGCTGTGCTCGCTGGTCTTTCTGCCAATGATGTCATCATTGCAATTGATGGCTTAAAAGCAACGACCAAACTTGTTGAAAGCTATGCAAAACAGCAAGGTACTTTTACAGTGTATGCATTCCGTCGTGATGAGCTAATGACGTTTGAAGTTCAAGCCGCGGGTTCTGAGCTGACCGAAGTTGAACTGAAAGTGGAAGACCAGGCTAAAGCTGAGAAATGGCTTAAAGCTTAAATCCATAATTATTCTTAATTTAAAAAACCGGTGCATCGTCACCGGTTTTTTATTGCATTAAATTTTGAGAAAAAATTATTTAATGATCAGTCGTGATGTGCCACGGAATTCCGCCACAATTTGATTATGTTGATTCATCACCTGAATATCATAAATGCCACTACGGCCACTGCTGGCCTTATGTTCTGCTACAGCAGTCAGTGTGTCACCAAGCAAGCCCGGTTTTAAATAATGAATACCACAATGTTGACCAACCGCCGGATGTTCACCAGTATTGCAGGCAATGGCAAAAGCTGCATCTGCCAGTGCGAAAATCACGGCACCGTTACAGGTCTGATGACCTTGTAAATGTTGTTCAGTCACCTTTAATTCGATCTTCGCATAATTGTGGTTATAACAAACCAGATGAGCACCAAGATGCTGAATTAACCGGTCGTGATTAAACATCTGGCTGACTTGCTGATCCATTGCAAAACTCCTTTTTAAGATACGTTTTATTTTAAATTATTGAATATATGAATCATAAATAACATCGGATAGTCAGAATGACAAGAGGGAGGGGTTAGAAATCTTGTTTGCACACATAAGAAAAAGCAGGTAAAACCCATATTTAGGAATGGCTTTTTTATTATTAGAAGATGAATCAAAATAGTTTAAATTGGGGAATTGGAATAACAGTAATTTGGCTTGCTGTGATTACTTCTTTTTGGATTTTTGGTGGATTGAGTTCGCCTACTTCATTAAATGAGCTTGGAGATTTTCTAGCGGGAATATTTGCGCCAATTGCTTTTCTTTGGTTGATTTTAGGATATGTTCAGCAAGGCAAACAGTTAGAGCAAAATACAAAAGCATTAGAACAACAAGAAAAAGCATTACAGCTTCAAATTGATGAGATGAGGGAAAGTGTTAAACAACAGACAAATTTAGTTTCTTTACAAGAACAACAGCTAAAATCAGCAAGAAAAGCAGTGCGACCTCAGTTAAATTTAAGTAGAACTACTTTTTTTGAACACGAAGATAGGTGCGAAGATCATGATAATGATGGAAATATTATTGATGTTTTTGATATTTATATTGTTTGTATTTATTTAAATTTAAAAAATTATGGTGAAGAAGCTAAAAATATATATTTTTTTGATGAGAATTTTAAAAGATATGAATCACTTTTAATAAGTCTTAGTAAAAATGAAGAACAGAGAGTTCAAATTAATTTGCTCAAAGAACAATATACAAAGTTATTTGCAGAAAAGGTATTAATGATAAAGGGTAAAATAGGCTACGAAGATAAATATGGGAATTTATATGATTTTAAAGTCAAATTCACCATCACTACACCTAGAAAAAATCCTCGTGTAGGATTTCAAATATCTCAAGAGTCGATAAAAGTTTAATTCCCCCGATACGTCGAATACCCATAAGAACTTAACAGCAGTGGAATATGGTAGTGCTCTAAAGCACCATCAATCACAAAAACCACCGGTACTTCAGGGAAGAACGTCCGTTGATTATTGGTCTTAAACCAATCACCCGTTTTAAACGTTACTTTATAAACGCCTTTTTGTAACGCGGTGTCTTTAGGATAAAATTCTTTAATACGGCCATTACTGTCTGTCTTGGCTTCATTGAGCTTGACCCATTTCTCACCTTGCTGAGCTTCTAGGGTGACCGTGACATTCGAAGAAGGCAAGCCAGTTTCCTGATTAAGCACATGCACACTTAGTGGATTGGCAAAGCCAAAAGTTGAAAGGGAAGTCGCAGCTAAAGCACAAATTATTCTTTTCATGAGAATCATCGTAAAATGAACACTTCAATTGATTCTAATAGACTGAAAAATAAAAAATATTGAAGTTATGTAATAAAAAAGCCCACCGAAGTGGGCTTGATTGGATTTATTCAAACTTAGCCACGACCACGGCCGCGACCACGTGGCGCCTTGGTATTTGGACGAGTTGTACCATTGGTCTTACGACGCGGCTTTTCACTTTCATCCATTTGCCAGATACGTTTAGTGCCAGACTTTTTCACAGAACCATCTTTGTTCTTGCGAACCATTGGCTTACCGCCAGTCCCACCTGGCTTTTTCACATAAGAACGTGAACGGTATGGTTCTTCCGCAGGAACATTCTGGAAGTCTGGATAAAGTAATGGTTCAATTTCTCTGGTTTCGCCCGGTTGCAATCCCATACGAACCAAATCAATCTCACCAATCTTGGTACGGATCAAACGCAGTGTAGGGAAGCCTACCGCAGATGTCATACGACGAACCTGACGGTTACGACCTTCACAGATCGAAATCTCAACCCAAGACGTTGGAACAGAGGCACGGAAACGTACAGGAGGATTACGCTCCCACAACCATTCCGGTTCAGACACTTTTTCAGCACGTGCAGGAAGCGTCATGCCATCTTTCAGTTCCACACCTTTACGAAGCTGCTCTAGTGCTTCTTCAGTGACATCACCTTCCACTTGCACCATATAAGTTTTAAACTTTTTATTGGCAGGATTGGTGATATATTGGTTGAGACCACCGTGATCGGTGAGGAAAACCAGACCTTCTGAGTCCATGTCCAAACGGCCAGCAAGACGTAAATCTTTGTCGTTGACAAAATCAGCCATGGTTGGGTGCTTTTCATCCGCACGGAATTGGGAGAGGACGTCATAAGGTTTGTTTAGAATGACAATTTTCAATTTAAACTACTCAAATATATATATAAATTCTTTTGTGGTTTCAATCTTACCCGTTTAGTTACCCGCTTTAGGAGAAGTAGGGGTAAAAATTGATAAATAAAAGCCCACTATGTGTGGGCTATCATATCAGATTCTGTTTTATGTTCTTCAACTTTATTCTTCACGTATGAGGAATACCAGAACACATCTTTTTCAGAAAGTCGAACTGGCTGTCTAATGTCACCAGAGTTCACCATGGCATAAAATTTATCTTTTCCGACTGCCAGCAACTGCATGAACTCTTTCGCTCGGATTCTGCGATCAATTTCCATCATTCACCTCCAACTTTTTACCTGCTTCCACATCCGGCATCTTCATAAAAGTAATCCAATGCGTATTTGCTCGTTTTCCACTAATGTGGCCAAACACTGGTTTATGATTTGTCAGCTCTAAAATTTCACTGACTTTAATTTGAGTTTCATTCCACTTAAAAATTAAAACTCCACCGGTGGCCAACACGCGAAAGCATTCCTCAAAACCTTTCTGAATATCTTCACGCCAATTTTCATTCAGCTTTCCATACTTAAGTGCTAACCAACTTTGCTTGCCCGCACGTACCAGATGTGGCGGATCAAACACAACTAAATTAAATTGTTCATCATCAAACGGCATATTACGGAAATCCATTTCAATATCTGGTGCTACTTCAAGACTGCGACCATCACACAAAATATGGCTTTCCAATCGAGCATCACCGTAAATCACATTGGGGTTTTTTCGATCAAAGTGCATCATGCGTGATCCGCAGCATGGATCTAGAATTTTGGCATTCACGACACTTCTCCCAAAGCCTTCACCACTCCAAACCGGTCATGTTTTGCGATATAGCTGGAAAGCATGTGGTAAATAGCGTCAGCATTTCCATCATCAACTTGAATGGTTGTTATGCCTGATTTATGGGAGATAGGTAGTCGCAAATCGCCCTGATATCCCTCTACTGCTGAAAAGAAAACATCAGCTTGTTGTTGGTCTAGAATCAGGTCAAAAGGCTTATCCTTGTGTAGCTCATCTATGATGAAGTTGGCCACAGCAATGTTTGTTTTCTGGATCTCAGTCATCACGCCACCTTCACATCTAGATAATCAGGGTTATCCAAGTGTTCTTCATATTCATCAAATAGCACCTGGCATGCTGCATTCCCTGTTAAATCACTTTTCAAAAACACATAACTCAATGTCTTGCGTGTGCCTTTACCAGTAAATGTCGAACTGCCATCTGCAAGTTCATTTTTGGTATAACCCAATTTTTCTAGCCAAAGCTTAAAGCCAACTTCATGCTTCTTTTTAATTCTGAAGATCATCTGTACCCCCAGGTATCCGCAAAATGTCTTAAGCAATCATCAATACCGAACAGGTTAATATTCCGATAAGTTTTGATCCGGCCCTTGTGCTGCACATGCAGCACCCGGGTCACCGAAGAGTAGGAATAACTCATGAAGCCTCCCCAGTTTCAGCAGCTTGAACTAAAGCATCTTTGCGCTGTGCATAAATGCTAAGCAGCTCTTGGTGATCAGCAGGAAGTAATTTAGCTGCAGGTATTGCTGGTGCTAATCGCTCTAATGTTTCAACTGAATCCATGTCATGGATTCGATTGATCAAAACCTGCTTCTTCTTTTTGTAGAACAGATCGATAGGGGCACTACCATGTTCAACACTTTCTACTGATGCTTGTTTGTGTGCGGCATTTTCAATTTGATCAATCAAACTTGGTTGCGCGACTTCAATGACTTCCTCTACGATTGGTTCAGGTTCAACCTTAGGCATGTATTGTTCAGGATCGAGTTCAAGCAATTTATCTTCAGTTAGCTTGCATAAGTGCTGTTGATCTTTTTGATCTAAGTGTCCATTGGCCAGAAATACGTGACGGAATGAAAGAACGTCATCGGCCTTAGTAAACTGATCAATTTGAGCTGTAAACTTTTCAATAAGCTTTACCGGGTCGGTTTCAACTGAATCTGCTTCGGTTTTTTCTAGTAAAACTTCAGTAGGTGCAGACGATGCTTCTGGTACAGCCTCAACAGGCTGAACCACCTCTGGCTCAGGCTGTTTTTCAATATTCGGCACGGCATTACCTGAATCAGCTGGCGTGCTAACCTGCTCAATATCTTCCTTGGCTTTACGACTACGACGTTTCTTTTCAGGCTTGTAATGACTTTCTAACGTCAAAGGGTAAGCAATAGTTCGTCCAAGAAGTTTACCAATTGCTTGTAGCTGTAATTCAGCATTCTCCTGATCCATCTGGGCAAAACCATATTTTACACATTCAACATACTTTCCAGACAGTGAAGTGAATTGAGTGTGTACCACACAATGAGGGAAAACTAGGAAAATCTCCCGATCCTCCACAACATCATCAAGAGTTAAAGGCTTGGTGAAGGTAATACCAGCCAGCTCCATTGTTTCAACCTTGATGCAGAACTCATAGCCTGGCATAGCGAAAATCGTAGCCGGGAATTGAGACAGGTCATCAAAATCCATTAACTCACCAGCTGCGCGACACATGATATTTCGGCCAGCCATCATTGCTTCAAAAGCTTCTTTGCTATTTAGAATTTTCATGCTGACCATCCTTCCATATCTGATTTCGCCTGACAGGCATTTAAAACTTGTTGTTCGTACTTCGTACCTTTGAAGTAGTCAGCAGGCCGATTAAGATCATTGATGTGACTGGCGTTCTGGATATCCTTTAACGCAGCCTGATAATCATTTTCCAGACGTGCCTCGTTTTCGGCATGCAGTTGCTGCTCATTCGCTTGGTGCGCTTGTTGGTTACGTTGAATGATTGAGTAAATACCGGCACACGTTTCCTCAAACTTTTGCTGTTGCACATCGTGAAGACTATTTAATCCCCGTTTGGCACAGTACTTTTCAGTATCAATTCCAGCTTGTTGCATAAGCGCCTCAAGCTCTAAGAATTGATTGCCATTGATGCATGCATTCGCAGATCCTGAGTTCAACCATTGTTTAAGCAATACGCCAGCCTGTTCAGAAAGCAGCATGGGTTCACTAAAAATGCGGGTACGGTCTTTTGTCCTAACTGCATAGTTATCATGGGTTAAATCCAGAACAGTGGTGAACTCATATTCAATACCATCACGCTGTTCAGCTTTCATCCCTACTTTTTCAACTTTCTTTTTACCGTTACCTGCATCAACCTGAACGGTATCCATCTTGCTGCGCATGGTCACAATAATATTTATGCTGGATTGAAGCATTGCATCGATAAACTTACGGTGCCTTGGGGTAACTTGGCTCCATGCGCCCCAGCTATTACCTTTGAAAGTCGTACTGGCAAGCTTGTCGACAATCTCCAAACAGCCACCAACACCCGACCATTCATGAGTAATACTGTCCAGAATCAAGGTGTCAAAACCGGCTTTTTCTGCAGCATGAATAGCATCAATAAACTTTTCTGGAGTGTAGGGCGGTTGAATATTCGCATGTTCAAACTCAACCACATCTTCATACAGCTCAGCACTGCTATTTTCGGTATCAGCGACAGC
Source organism: Acinetobacter sp. (assembly GCF_049284435.1). Classification (GTDB taxonomy): domain Bacteria; phylum Pseudomonadota; class Gammaproteobacteria; order Pseudomonadales; family Moraxellaceae; genus Acinetobacter. Next base: position 59,341 of record NZ_JBAPXX010000071.1, read on the forward strand.
AATCTTTCCACCAATGCCTTTAGCCAATAGAAGTGCACCCAAGGTTTTACCAGAGCCAGTAGGGCCAGCCAGAGCCAGGCGTAATTTTGCGTTTTTACGTTCCGCTTTTTTAAAAAATACAGTCGACATTACACAGCTCCTGAGTGACGGTTATTACGCTTAAAGTTCTTATAGTCTTCCGATGCAAAGAAGCCGGTACTTTCTAAAACTTGATGACGCTTGTTCTTGCGCATAGCAACACGCGCATTTTCTAGCCCATCTAAGATCCACTGCGGAGTAAGAGATTTATCCATCTTCTTCAATGAACCATTAGACTGAATGGAGTAGATCTGCGTATTGCAGAAATAGTCAGAAATAGTCCCTGAACTTTTGACACGTAGAGCAAAATAGCTGGCCCGAGTTTTACCTACTCGATATATTTCAAGTCCTTCAAAGGTCTTGATGTATTCAGAGAAATAACGATGAGTTGAGCCAAACTCTACCGGCATTGGAATTACAGGTAGCTCATCTGCTTTGAATTGCAGGAAACCGGTGTAAAGGTCTACAAAATTAATTTGAGTTCGATCATTAAGAGGAGACCAGTCATCAGAGCTACATTCACACCAGTAAACCAATTGGCCGTTTAAAAGTGCTTCAAAAATTTGATCAGCAGAATTCAAAATCATTTCACACCCCCAGCAATAGCAGCATTAATTTTTTCAATCTCATAACGATCAACATAAGCATTAATGGTCTTGTCAAAATGCACCACGTTCAAAATGTCCAGAAACTCGACTGAGGCATCATCCAAGCGGTACTCGACATAGATGTTGTATTCGTCAGCTTTGACTGTAGCGACACACACTTGATTGCAGTGCATGCTCTCAACTTCGTAATGCTTTGCAGCGATGTTGACTTGCGGCTGATCTTCGATAGATTCAGCTTGGGCAAAGCAGCCGCCTAGTAGCAGGACGATTGGTAGGAGAACTTTATTCATGGCTGCCTCCAAATACTTGGCGAAGGGCAGAAACGACTTGTTTGATTTCTTCTTCTGATTTCCACCAGTATCTAGGTAGCTCATCAGTGATATCCAACACTACATAGCCATATTCTTTAAGCTCCAGGCTGTTAAGAATCCAAATACCTTGATGGTGATAATCCTTATCGTCTGCCGGCGCAGGCACTTCAATTCCATTAATTGATATGGTGCGAGGCTTGAGGCGGAAATCAAAACCATCGTTTAAAATGTCGCAAGCTGGAAGGTGCTTTGCGTCCTCCCATTGCCATAAGTTTTCTTTTTTACGAACATGCGCCAAAACATCTACACCTTCACCGATAAGCCGATAAGCTTCTTTCCCGCTAATCAACTTGCCTTCATCAACTTTTGTATTCATAATAATTTCACTCACTAGGGTGGGTCATGCCTCAAGTAGTTCGAGCTACGCTGGGGCTTTTCTTTGTTTGTGAGATGAATTTATCAAAAGATAATTGGATTAGCAATAGCAAATGATAATTAAGTTTATCTTTTTTGATAAACAAAGATAATTTATTGATATTCAAGGCATAAAAAAACCCGATGGAATATCGGGTTAGATTTGTAATTTTTTAATATTTACACTTCACCACAGCGCCATCTTATGTAACCTGTGATCTGGATGGCATTCAAGCTGTCTTTTTCCAAAATCTCATCAGGATAAGTGGTTTTATCTGGGTTATCGCTCGAGATGCGAATGCTGCCGTTAATGTTCTTAAAAAACCTTTTAATTCTTAGCTCTTTGTTTGCGATAAAGGCATAAACCTTTCCACTGATAACTTCATCAATAGTTTTAACTCGCAGATCAGCCAGAACAGCATCATCATGATTGATTGTAGGCTCCATGCTATGTCCATCACCACAAATAACACCAGTTTCTGTCATTGATAGTGAGAGGCCAGCCTTTCTTAAAAAGCTCTCCTTAAACACCAATCCACCCTTAACCAACTCCTCCTCGTTCTCATAACCAATACCGCATGCGGCTTTCACATCATACATAGGCACAATTACAAATTTAACATCAGTCTCATCACTTGATATAGGCCGCAAGATACCGTTGTGAACCTGGCTTTCACCAAAGGGGCTGCTATCACCCATCCGATCCAGGTAGTGATCTTCAAGTTCTAGTTTTCTTTCGATCTGCCTTGCTTTTGCCTCACTAACACCTCTAGCGCCTTTTTGGTTTGGCTCCATAAGCATTTGTGATAAGTAAGTTTTATCTATACCCACAGCAGAAGCAAAATCCTCCTGCTTATCAAAAATAGCATCTGACAGCATCTTGTTAATGAGTCTGCGAAGATTTTTTCTTCGGATTTCTTTAACGTTCATAAGAATAGAATTCATAACACAACCAATTATCAAATGATAACAACTCAGCTAAAAATATGCTAACAAGGTGCTTGCAAATATGATTATCAAATGATAAATTCAAAAGATAATCTATTTAGCAGTGGAATTAGCAATGAAAAAACCCATCCCTGCGCTAATTGAGTACATCAAAGGAATGCCGTCTGACCGCAGCCGAGAGGACTTTGCTGCAAGATGTGGCACCTCCCTTGGGTATTTGAAGCTAGTTATGTACGGCAATCGCAATTGTAGCGCAGGCTTAGCGATAAGCATTGATAGAGAGAGTGGTGGTGTAATTTCTTGTGATGATCTATGTCCTGATGTGGATTTTGATTACATCCGGAACCAAGCACTCTCTGCATAAACAAATTATCAAGTAATTGATAATTTTAATAAACGTGAAAGCAAACAAGGTGTTCACATGGATATATCGAAAGAGACTAAAACCGCATTGCACAAGATGGTGCATCAGTCGAATGGCATTACTCCAAAAGAGATAGCTGATCTTGTTGGTGTGTCTCATAACACGATTTTGAACTATGCCAATCCAAATATGGAAAACCATCTGCCGAGTCTAAAGGCATTTGAAGCAATGCTGACCTACACGCAAAACCCGGCTTCTTTAAAAGTATGGGCGCACAAATTAGGTTTTATGTTGGTTCCCGCAGACCAAGCTGAAGATAAAGACCATCAATTGGGTGTTCTCGAGTCTTTATTGGGAATGAATATAAGCAATGGTGAAGCAAATAAATTGGTCTTGAATGCTCTGGAAGACGGTGTGGTTACGCCTGCTGAAATGGATGACATTGACCAGACTTTAGAAAAGATGGAACAAAAAATTCAATCTTTGCGTAAGGCCATGAAAGGCGAGTGTGCAAAGTATTTATCAGCTCTACAACGAGAAAAAGCCTGATTTCGTGGATCAGGCTTTTTAATTCAAAACACTTGGAAAGAATTTTAAATATGAAATCAAATTTAGCACAAAAACTGTCAAATTTTCAAGAGGTGCAAGCATGAAACCAACACTTGCCCAATTACTTGAACTTAGACGCGCTGAACACTGCAAAAAACTGCACCAAAATAATATACCGCTTGATCCATATGTTAGATCGGTAAAAGTGGATTTTGTGGCCGTACTGGATAGACATTTTCACAAGATTGGGAGTGCCGCATGAATACAACCATTCCCATGATCAAGTTAATTGAAGCTATGAATGATCAACCAATCGCGTTTAACAAACATTACGTGTTCATTGGGTGCGGCATTAATGGCGCACTCATGCTGTCACAACTGGTGTACTGGACCTCACGTACCAAGGACAATAATGGGTGGATTTTTAAGACTCATACTGACTGGACAATGGAAACCGGTCTTACTCGTCGTGAGCAAGATACTGCTCGAAAAACCCTCAAAGAGCTTGGTTTTTTGTCTGAAAAGAAAGTGGGCGTACCACGTCGTGTTTTCTTTCGTGTCGAGCGTGAAAATCTGTACAAAGCATTGATTGAATACTCTGAAACCCTTGCCACTCCTAGTATGCACAATTCCGCCATACTGAATGCACCAAACCGCCATACTGAATGCACAGAAGCGCCAGACTGTATGCACGAAAGCGCCCAACTGAATGCACAGATCCGCCCATCTAATACAGAGAATACTACAGAGAATACAACAGATATTAATTTAGGCGCATCCGCACCTGAACAACCTAAAAAATTCTCTGCTAAAAAATTCTTAATCGAAAATGGTGTATCTGAAAAAACAGCTCAAGAGTTTATTGATCTAAAAAACAAGAAACGTAAAACTATCACTGACCGTTCCCTGAAAATCATCTTCAACCAAGCGATTGAAGCCAAGCTTTCAAATGAGCGTGTATTCCAGATTATCGTCCTGCGTGGCTGGGAGTCATTCAAGGCTGCATGGAACTGGGCAGAAACGAATGCTGAGATCGAGCAGCTAGAAAATCCACAGTCAACTTCAACCCCTGATCAACAAAGCCAAGGCCAGCCATTAATCAACCTTCCTTCAAAACCAAAAGGTTTCCTTGGAGGTGCTCAGTGATTAATACCACGATCCACAACCTGCAAATTGAACAGGCTGTACTGGCTGCACTGATGACCGTTGCTAACTCATACACTCAAGTTGAGAACCTGCTGACAGAAGATGATTTTCATGCAACACGCCACAAGTTGCTTTTCCAAGCTGTGGTTGATCTGGATGCTAAAAATTCACCTTATGACGCTGTACTGGTGAATCAGTGGCTAGAAATGCGCGGTCATTCTGAAGCTGCCGGTGGTGAGCAGTACATCATGCAGATTTTAGGTGATGCACCATCAAGTTTTTATAACCTGGTGTCATACGCTGAAAAGCTCAAAGACCTGACCACTTGCCGCAAAGTTGAATCAGAAGCCTTAAAAGTGATTCAGAACGCACGTAGCTTGACTGTAAGCCGTGGTGATTTGGTTTTGAATGCGCAGACAGCTTTTTCAGAAATCAACACAGAGCAGAGCAGTGAGAGTCTTTTCCACATACATGATGCAGCGGCCAATACTTTCGCTGAGATGCATCACAAGATGGAAGCCATGGTGGCGGGTAAAACTATGATCAAGGGCATTCAGACCGGTATTTATGATCTGGACAAGAAACTCGGTGATATTGAGCCGGGGTGTTTGATGGTGATTGCTGCACGCCCAGCCATGGGTAAAACCACAATGCTTCAGGTGATTGCCAGCAATGTGGCTATTTTTCAGCAGAAGCCAGTCTTGATCATGTCAGGCGAAATGCCGAAAGAGCAGATTGCTATGCGTATGTGCTGTGCAGCAGGGCCGGCAGATATTAGCAAGGTTCGTAATGCACCGCATACCTTGCCACAAGAAGAATTCTCGGCATACACCAATGCGGTGGCAATGCTTAAGAGCGTGCCGATGCAGATCAACGATACATCACGCCCATCAATTGCAAATATTCGTGAGTCTATGCGCAAGATCAAGCACCAGTACGGATCTGTCGGTGCTGTGTTTATTGATTACCTGCAAATCATGAAAACCAGTAAAGCGTTTGCCCGGGAAGATTTAAAGATTGCTTATTTCACTGGTGAGCTTAAGGCCATGGCCAAGGAGTTTGATTGCGTCATTGTACTGTTGTCTCAGCTGAATCGTGAACTGGAAAAACGACCAAACAAGCGTCCGGTTATGTCTGATCTGCGTGAATCAGGTGCTATTGAGCAAGATGCTGACCAGATCCTGTTTTTATACCGGGATGAGGTTTATCACAAGGAATCTAAGTTCCAGGGAATTGCTGAAGCGATTTTGGGGAAAAACCGACACGGGGAAATTGGCACATCGTATATGCATTCGCAGTTGAATTACTGCCAGTTCTCGAATTTAGATAGTCAGGCAATTGAGCAGCTGCAAGGCGCAGGGGGTGGGGTGTGAAAAAACGTCAAATTAAAAAGAATAACCGCACAGCAATGCACCTGCTAATGCGATTAGATCCTGAATTTTACAACCCTGATAGTTTTGATTATGAAGATGGTGTTTTGAGCTTCTGGTATGAGTGCGGGGGGCTTGAAACTGAATGGGATTACGAGCCAGCATTTGAACAGCTTCAGATGCACTTGGAAAACCATCTATCAAGGTGTGATTTTGTTGAAACTGATGATGAGGAATGTCCAGTTAATCTTGTATATGAGTTCACACCAGACCTAAGCACCGCTAAAAAAGTTTTCAACCTTGCAAAACAGTTGATTGAACAAAGCGCAGGGGGTGGGGTGTGAATTACGGTTCTGTATGTTCTGGAATAGAGGCAGCAACAGTTGCTTGGCACTCACTGGGGTGGAAGCCGGAATGGTTCTCAGAAATTGAAAAATTTCCAAGTCAGGTTTTGGCTCATCACTATCCCGATGTTCCTAATTTGGGTGATATGACAAAGATCGCAGCGCTGATCCAGCAAGAAGTAGTGGATGCCCCAGATGTTCTAGTTGGTGGAACACCTTGCCAGGCATTTTCTGTAGCAGGGTTAAGAAATTCTTTAAATGACGACCGTGGGCAGTTAAGCCTTGAATTTGTGAGATTAGCAAATGAGATTGATTCAGCAAGACTTATTCGGGGACTTAAGCCATCCATTGTCGTTTGGGAAAATGTCCCAGGAGTGCTCAACACCTCAGACAACGCTTTCGGTTGCTTTTTGGGAGCATTGTCAGGTGAGGGGTGTGAGCTACAGCCGGCAGGGAAGAAATGGCCGAACGCTGGTTGTGTGTATGGACCACAAAGACAAATCGCTTGGCGAGTCCTTGATGCTCAATATTTCGGAGTCGCCCAACGAAGAAAACGTGTGTTTGTTGTCGCAAGTTCTAGAAAGGAATGTATTGCCGAAATACTTTTTGAGCGCAAAAGCATGCCAAGGAATATTGCGAAGAGCGACTGCAAGAAAAAAAACTATTCCGCCTCAATTGCTAAATGCCTTACAAGACGTGGCGCAGGAGGACAAAACCTAGATATAGAGACAGCAAGTTTTGTTATTCATGGCACTCAAGATCCGATCATAAATAATGATATTGCTCACTGTTTAGGGCGTAACCGTGGGCAGGAAAATGCAGTTTTTAAAACCGCTGCGACGTTGACAAGAGGTTTTGGCGATCGAGGAGTTGATGCGGATCAAATTGCAAATGGTAATTGCGCAATAGAAATACAGGGTGTTCGCAGATTCACGCCAGTGGAGTGTGAGCGCCTTCAAGGTTTTCCGGACAACTACACGAATGTGGCAAATGCTACTGATACACCACGCTACGCAGCGCTGGGAAACTCAATGGCTGTGCCGGTTATGAAGTGGATTGGAGAGCGAATTCAGGAAGTGTGCGGGGGTGCCGCATGAACCAATCACTTTCAAAGCTCAATAGCGCTGCCGTGCTAGATCGTGGAATTGATGTCCTTCTGGCTGTTAAGAACACCCCAGTAGCAACTGCATCTGAAATTCAGCAGCAAGTTATGCCAGATGTGACGAAGCGTGCAGTACAGCGATATTTAAAAAACTTTGTTCAAATCGGCCTCTTATATACCAAAGTCAAAAATGGTGAAGAGTACAGATACTACCTGACAGGGAAGGCCAAACAACTATTTGGAGTTAATGCATGAACACAAGAAAAATAAAATCAGTCCTCAATAAAAAAGGCATTCCTTTTATGAGAATTGATGTGCAGCGCGGTAATTCAGTATGCGAAACAGAGTGGTTCATCGAATTCACTGAAGGCACTATTTGCGACCTGATTTCTGCATCAAATGGCGAGTTGTCAAAGGATGATTTTCGTTATCCGGGTGGTGATGCGGAAAATGTTGCTGAGTTTATCGAGATGCTTCCAAGCCTAAAAGGAGCAGCAGCATGAACTTAATCGAAAAATTAGGGTTGGAGAAGTGTAGGCAGATTGTGGATGGGGCGCCTGAGTGGGCTGTGTTTTGGATTACTCGAAATGAGTATCACATCTCGGTGTTGAGTTTTCCAAATATGACTGGCCAGCAGAGCTACTTAATTTCCGACCTCCGCACCGCTCTGGCTGATCGCAACTCAAAACCATGTCAACACGGCTACGACATTGCTTGCTTGATCTGCGGCTTTGGTACTGAAAATGGTATGAGGGTTTGGCGCAAACAAATCGAAGCAGACAATGTGACTGATATTCGGAACCACATTTTTCCAAATACAAAGGTGATTGAGCATGAGTGAGATTAAGCAGGTTTGGGGAATTATTAAGGACTACAAGTGTGCTGATTTGAAGATGGTGCAAGGCCCAGCTTTAGCGGTATTTCAGCACCAACAAGCCATCATTGACTCATTAAAAGCCCAACTCAACAACATGGAGGCTTGTTATATCGAGAAGAAGAAGCAGGTTGAGGCATGTGCGGATCTAGCGGCAGGGTGGAATGCAATAACTTGGGATAAAACCACCCATTGGACAGAAGGGTATGAGAAAGGCTGTTACCACTGTTCGGCGCAAATAGAAAAAGCCCTGCGAGGTGGTCATGAATAATCACTTATACAAAATTGGTCAAAAGGTTCGACATGGTTTGTCTGGTCGAGATTTTTACATCATTGGGATTAAAACAAGTAATCCTCAAATGTGCGGAATCAAAGAGGCTAGATTGATTGTTCATGAAAACAAAAATGAGCCATCGCGGAATGGGTATGCAATGTGGCCCTGTCATTGTGAGGTAATTGATGACATCAATCTCCCTCGCTAAATATCACAAACAGTATGGCGGTGGTCGTAAGACTGCCACCAAACGCAATAAATTTAATGCTGTGAAGATCGAAAAGGACGGAATGACCTTTGATAGCCAAAAAGAGTACAAACGCTATATCGAGCTTACAGCGCAAATGCAAAGGGGTGAGATTCAAGATTTACGGTGTCAGGTCAAATTTGAGTTGGCACCGAAAGTAAAAATTGCAGGTGAGAAAAGAGCAAAGCCTGCGCTGCGATATTTTGCAGATTTCACATATCTGAAGGATGGGGTGCAGATTATTGAGGATGTGAAGTCGGCAGCAACAAGAAAGTTAGCAAGTTTCCGTAACAAGAAACACTTGATGAAAACAGTACACGGTATAGACGTTAGAGAGATTTGAGAGGGAATAGGGATGAATGCGATGGTTAAGGCGGTAGGTGCAGAGTGGATTCATGTTGAAGATATGCCACCAGGCAAGAAAGTAATGTGTTTGTGTACGGATGGAAAAATTCGTTTTGGCACTCCTATTTGTGGTGATGGTTATTTCTATGTTGAGAATCGAGTTAGTTGGGAAATAGTCGAGTTTTGGCAAGAAATACCAAACCTAAAGAATGTTCAAGAAGAATATTGGTCGCAGAAATAAGGAGATTGGGATGAATGCAGTAGTGAAAGCACAAGTAATGGACTGGTCAAAGTTTTCGATTGAGGAATGGCTGAAGCAGTATGGGGCATACATCCAGATTTCACGTATGAAGTCAGGAAATCAACCGGACTCACTTGGGGTAAATCAGATTTACTGGCTGATTCTTGAGAATAACAAAGGGGCAGCACCACGTAAGGATCAGGTCATTTGCAAGATTAATGATTTTGAGGCTGAGCAGGTGCGGAAATTGATTGTAGATTTTAATAAGTCGAGTTCGGTTTGTGTTTCAGCGAAAGTGGCGGTGCAGTTGTTTATTGAGAAGAATGTGAGAGGGATGTCACTCGATCAAATGGTGCGTGAGTTTACTCTCGGCAGAACCTCAATCAAGAGCATGATTTACTGCGGCAAGTTTTATTTATGCGGGCATGATAAACGGTTGAAAATAGATTGAATAGTTATTGACCGTGCGCACGGGATATGGCATATTTCTGTTATAGTGATCGAAGTGTACGTTAAAGCACTAGATTGATTTAAAAGCTCGCCAAATGGTGGGCTTTTTTGTTGACATTTATCACAAAAATTAATATTTTAACGCTGTTAAGGACTCCTTTGACTTCAATCACAAGGTTGCTGGAAATGTAAGTACCGTAAAGTACTTTGTTCTCCGTGACTCCGTGTTTACCATAAGCAAGGGAGTTAGAACGATGTTACTTAACATCAATAAAAAGTTGTCTATTCGAAACGCGTATTACTTAACTAGTGCAGTCTATATGATTGTGCGAATTCTTGGATATATGCACATGATGTACGAAAGTATGCCATGGTAGATAAACACCACCTTCGGGTGGTTTTTTTATTGTCTGGGGAAAAGCATGCTCCGATTTATATTTTGCTTATTTGGTCTGCATGGTGTGACCGAGATCGATTACACGGTTGATGATGAAGAAATCAAGGTGTGTCGGGATTGTTTGAAAGAAGTTAAATAGTTAGCCATATAGCGAAGTTTCATTTAAAAATACCTTTTGTTCGTTATATAACGAATTTCGCCGAACGTATTACGGCACATAAAAGCCCCTCGCATTCTAGATGTTGAGGGGTTTTTCTTTTCTTATTGGCGTTGTGTAAAATAAATAAGCAAACTCTTGATATTAGAATATAGAATACTTAATATAGAGTTGTGCTACCAAACATTGGTGGCACATTAGCAAGAAAACTTGAATTTTGTTAGGAGATGTTTTCTTGTCTAAACATCAAAAACTATTAGAAAAGCTTCGCCGTAAACCTATACCAAAGGATTATACCTGGGATGATCTAGTTACATTACTTGGTCATTACGAGTATGAGCTTCGTGCGAAAACTGGTTCATCGCATTGCAGATTTGTAGGTCGTGATAAGCATGTCATCATGACCTCTAGACCTCACCCTAACAACACGCTAAAAGGTGGACATATAAATCAAGCTTTAGAAGCTATCGAAAGATACGAGGCTTTATATATGTCGCCTAAAGAGGATTAATAAATGTCTGAAAATTTATTAACTTATAAAGGCTACTATGGTTCTTATGAAGTTAGTTTTGAAGACGGATTGATTTTCGGAAAAATTTTATTTATTGATGATTCAGTAGGATATGATTCCGAGACCATTAAAGGGATTAAATCAGCTTTTGAAGAAGCTGTTGATTCTTATATTGAATTTTGTAAAGAAATCGATAAAGATCCAAATCCATCATTTAGTGGGAAAACTGCCGTTAGGTTTGACCCTGAACTTCACAAACAAGTAGCCATACTTTCAAAGAAAGAAAAGCAGTCAATGAATGATTTTATTGTAGCAGCAATTAAAAATCACGTTGATTTTGTTAAAAATGGCTCAAGTCAATTGCATAGAATTGATACTATTTTGCACCGCAAGTTCGAGCATTTAGAGTTTGTTGCCGGTAAAAATACTTTTAAAACTTTCTCTACCTCTGATTTTGTAAACAGTGCTTATAAGGTTGAGCAACAAGGAGTAAAAGATGTCACATTCAGCTGAGTATGATTCTCTATCAATTAAAGATATTGCAATTTTAATAATTAAAGATAAAGGAATTCATGAAGGTCTATATGTTCCAAAAATGGAATTGGCGTTCGGAGCTGGGGTAGACGAATTTAATGAAGGAGAGCGTATACCAACAGTCAAAGTTGGTATCAAGAGTATAGGCATTGAGAAGGTCGAAAGTTCAGATAATGCGATGTGTGTTGATGCTAGTGAAGTAAACCCTAGAACTAAACGAAGAGCGAAAAAAGATAGTTAAATTTTATAACCTCCTCCGGGAGGTTTTTTAATGGGTACAGTTTATGGACGAAAAAGATTACTTCTGGAAAACCAAGAAGCGTCCAATTAAAACAAAACCTCGTAACAGACCATTACCCAAGGCTAAAGAAAAATACTTAGAAGCTGAAGAAACTCTATTCCAAGAATTAGAAGAACATCGAATTGGTTATCGTCGAAAGTTTCAATTTGAATCAACCAAAAACTGGCGCTTTGATTTTTATATTGTGAAGCTGAATCTTCTTGTAGAAATTGTGGGCAGTTCATGGTCGGTTGGTCGTGGTGGGAAAAAGATAGCGAATTCATTTAATAAGTATGATCTTGCTGAAGATCAAGGTTATACATTTGTGCGCCTTGAATCTCATCAAATTGAATCGGGTTATGCAATTAACTGGATTAGAAGTCAGTTAGAGAGATTAGAAGATGGAGCAGTTCAGACCATTCCCACCGACAGATCTGATTGATCAGGCTGAGGAGGAAGAAGCTATTCGTTTAGCACCTGCAACAGAACTTAAAGAATGGGTCGTTAGTAATTGGCTAACTCTCGGCGGTGAACTGCATAACCCGGATCATGACCATATTGCTGAATTACTGCATGACAATGAAGAGTTCCTTGCATTCGCCTGGGCTTCATCTGCCGCCGTAGCGAAAAAACGTATGGTGCTAGGCCAATGTGAAAAGGTGATGTTTAACGTGGGCGGCTGGAAGAAAGCACGCCAGGAACAGCAGATGCGGGATTGGTTTGGATTCGTACCTCAGTACTTGATTACTGTAGATGCTGCTTTCTGTGAACAGGCTTCAGATCGTGAGTTTTGTCGACTGATTGAACATGAGCTATATCACATTGGTGTAGAGCGCGATGAAGATGGTGAAATCATTTATAGCGATATGACAGGGCTTCCTAAGCATTATTTAGCTGGCCATGATGTTGAAGTGTTCTTTGGTGAAGTTAAGCGTTGGGGTGCAAACGACTCTGTAAAACGGCTTTTGGAAATTGCCAAGAATGCGCCGTTTGTATCTGAAAAAAGTATGGCCGCGTGCTGTGGGAACTGTGTCATAGGTTAAATTTTTTTGCCCACTATTCTTGATGAATCTTGATAGATGGTGATTTATGGCAAGGTTAAAAAAAGCAGAAAAAGTCTTTATTGTTCGGTCACTTGCACAGTTTATGACACCCACTGAAGTGGTGAGGGATATCAAAGAAAAATTTGGTATTGATGTGACACCTCAGCAAGTTGAATATTATGACCCGACCAAGGTTGCTGGCGCTAATTTACCGCAAGAATTTATTGATCTATTTAATGAGGCGCGTAAGGAATACATTGATCAACCAATTCACAATATTGAAGGTGCCAACGATATTGTTCAGTTGAAAATTCTCAGTGATCTATTGGTGAATAAAAAAAGCAATGTAGTTTCAGCAATTAAATTAATTGATCAGATGCAAAAAATTGTTAAAGGTCACTATGAAAAGAAAATAGAGATTACTGGTAAAGATGGCGAACCTCTTCAAACAACAGTTGTTCATGCTACCCAAGCACAGGTTGAAGCTGCTGTAAAGAAGGCCCAAGAGGAATACTAAATGGATCTGCAAACACAGGTTGAAAAGAAGCTGTGTGAAGATGAGCATTTATATTTCACCCGGCGATTCTTTAAACCCCGTATGGGTTTTAAATTTACTGTGAACTGGCACCATGTTTATATCTCTTGGATCATTGATCAGGTGATAGCTGGTGAGATTGCGAACGTAGTTATCAATGTTCCACCAGGGGCCGGAAAAACTGAACTGACCACCAACCTAATTCCACGTGGCTTAGCGTTAAATGCCCGGTCACGGTTTTTGTATTTGTCCTTCTCTCAATCACTGGTAGAAGGCGTATCGGATACTGCGCGTGACATCGTGAAGTCGAAAGACTATCGCCAAATGTGGGATCTAACTGTCTCAAACAGTACCGACTCCAAAAAAGAATGGAAGATTACGGTTGAAGACTATGACGTTGGTCATGTCTATGTGGCTTCCATGGGTGGGCAGGTAACAGGGCGGCGAGCAGGGACGCTGGCGGATGATGGCTTTACCGGCTGTATCATCATTGATGATCCGTTAAAACCCGAAGATGCTTTCAGTAAGATCAAGCGGGATGCAGCGAATCGGAAGCTACTGAACACGGTGAACTCTCGTAAAGCTAAGTCTGATACACCGATCATCATGATCATGCAGCGCCTTCACACTGAGGATCCTACTAATTTCGTCATGACGGGAAATCTACCAGGTGAATGGAGCCAAGTATCTATTCCGGCATTGATAGATGATAAGTACATTGCAACCTTGCCAGAGCATATTCAAAAACTGGTACCGCAAGATACTGAACGAGATGAGCAGGGTCGCCAAAGCTACTGGCCCAAGAAAGAATCATTGCAATCTCTCTTGCAGCTTGAAAAGGGCGGTAAGGATAAAGAGGGCGCGACGGTATCCCGCTATACATTCTCAAGTCAGTACATGCAGCAGCCTAAGAAATTAGGCGGTGACCTGATCAAGTCTGAATGGTTTGGGTTCTACAAAGAGTATCCAGAGCTTCAGTGGCGTGCAGTCCTTGTTGATACGGCGCAGAAAACCAAAGAGCACAATGACTACTCTGTATTCCTACTTGTGGGCATGGGGATAGATGGCAAGCTGTACTTGCTTGATCTTTTACGTGGCAAATGGGAAGCACCGGAGCTAAACCGTCAGGCGAAAGCCTTTCTGGATAAGCATAAAGAATACACCTGGCACACCAAGCCTATTCGCTACATGAAAGTAGAGGACAAGGCATCCGGTACCCAGTTGATCCAGACACTAGGAACTTACTCCGGTGTTGCTGTGATTCCGGTCCAGCGTAATACAGACAAGCTATCCCGGTTTATGGATGTACAGGTTCATCTTGAAGCGAACTATAAGGACAAGCCTGATGACCGGTTTGTATTGGTACCTAAAGATGCACCATGGGTCGGTGAATTCTTTGAAGAGTGTGAGGCATTTAATGCCGCATTTACCCATGATCATGATGACCAAGTGGATACGCTCATTGATGCAATTGAAGACGCAGTAATTGCGATTAATTACAGCCCACCAGCGGCTTAAGGTTTTATTTATGGCTAAGAAAAGTAAAAAGTCTGAAAATAGTAAGCCCGAATCTGGTGCACTCTATTCTCATGAGGCAGAGCAGGCCTTAATCAGTTATCTGACCAAAATGCCGGATGGTGATGAGGTTCTTCGTAAGGCCGGGGTCACTCGACCACGTTTAAAAGTCATGATGTATGACGATGAGATTTATCAGGCCATTGAAAAACGCCAGGATAAACTTGAAAGTGCGTCATGGCGAGTTGAGCCGATGGATCGACCAGAATCCAAAATCATTATGGAACATCTGCGCGAGTGGTGGTCAGAGATTCTTTTGGGTGCACAGAATGCTCGTTGGTATGGGTATTCGGTTTTAGAAGCCATCTACAGCAAGCCAGAAGAACCAAGCCTGCATATTGAAGGTGATACCATTACGCCGTTTATTGGTTTTAAATGGATTGGTGAAAAGCCAATGCAATGGTATGAACCTAAGAATGATGGCCGCTTAATGTTGCTGGCTAACTACAACAGTACCCGGCAGGATCAAGAAGTGGATCAGCGGTTTAAGCATTTCATGACTCGCTGCAAATCCACTTATGAGAATCCATTGGGTGAGGCTTTATTAAGCCGACTGTACTGGGTGTGGTTTTTTAAAACATCTGGCTTTAAGTTCTGGGCCAAGTTTGTAGAAAAGTTTGGTCTACCAATGCTGGTAGGTAAAACTGCCGGCAAGACGACAGATATGCGGGATGCACTACTTAGAGCACATGCCAGTTCAGTTATCGCCTTAAGCGGTACGGATTCGGTTGAAGTCCAGACGGCAAATAGTAATGGTAATGCATCTCAGACATTCGAAACCTTTGATAAGAACTTAGAGCGCCGTATTCAAAAGGTGATTCTGGGTCAGACTCTAACATCTGGTACCGATGGCTCTGGCTCCCGTGCATTGGGTGATGTGCATCTTGAGGTGCAAAACTCAAAGTATAAAGCCGATGTGCGAATGATCATGCCGACGATCCAAGCCATTATTAATGCGTTATGTGATCTAAATGGTTGGGAACGCCACCAGGTCATCATTGGTGAAGAGAAGTCACTGGAAGAACCTAAAGCAGATCGTGATGTGAAGTTAAAGAATGCTGGTGCAGTCTTAACGCCACAATACTTTAAGCGTGAGTACGGGCTTGAAGATGGTGATGTGATTGAACAGACACAAGCCAACTTCAATCAATTCACCGCATTACCACGTCAGGCATTTAGCTTTAAAGCATCAGTAAACAAGCTTTCACCAGAGCAGCAGGAAGTTGAAGAATTGACTGATGGCCAGGATGAATTGCAGTTACTGAAACCGGATCAGGTCAAGGAATTGGTATTCAAGTCTGATAGCCCTGAAAGTTTGGTTTATAACCTGATGCAGTTAATACCTAGTGCAACTCAGACTCAGTTCACTGCCAATCTAGATCAGGCTTTATATGCAGCAGATGTACTGGGATATGTGACGGCTCAAAACGGGAAGTAAGTTATGCAACCAGTCACATTCCTTGAGGCGCTTCATTACGCTCACAGTAAAAAGATCGTGCTGCCTGATGAGTTTTACTCAATGGACTTAAAGACCCGGCAGATGGCAACCACGGTTAGCTTTCTATCAAGTCTTGAGCAGATTGAAACGGTCATTAAGGCAGTGAATAAGTCGATTGCTGACGGCGGCACCTTTAAAGATTTTCAGAAGCTGATCGAAGAATCCGAAATCATTCTACCAAAGCACTACCTGGACAATGTGTTTCGTACCAATATTCAAAGTGCTTATGGTCATGGCCGTTGGCAGCAACAGCAACGTAACAAGGCTAAACGACCTTATCTAATGTATTCGGCGATCAATGATAGCCGGGTGCGTCCGAGTCATTTGGAATTGAACCGGATTGTATTGCCGATTGATCACCCGTTTTGGCTAACACATTACCCGCCGTTGGGATTCCGTTGTCGCTGTACCGTGATCGCCTTAACCGAGAAACAGGCATTGAAATACGGCATTACGCCAGATGATCAGTTGCCAGAAATAGCTGAAGCCTTAGATTGGAGTTCTCATCCATTGCAGTTTGGTGAACTTGAATCACTGGTGGATAAAAAGATCAGTGCTTCATCCTTGGATAAGGAATATCTCCTCGAACAGAAGGAAATGATTAAGGCAGAATGGACGGCGAGTAAAAAGCTGACCAGTCTGTTTGCTCCGATGGATGATAAAACTCGGGATCTATTCGATACGGTGGCCAATACGGTTATTCCACTTGACCCCAAAATCAGACCAAGCGCAATCCGCACCTTTCTGGATTATGTGCAAGGAAACGATGCTGCACTGACTGGCTATTTAAACTCTGCTACAAGCTCACTGGCTGATGATGTACTTAAGCGCTGGCTGAGTACCGATATGGCAGCAATTCAGGCTGTGGCAAGTAATACCGCTTCAACAGTGGTGGGTGCTGCAACACTTCAACAGGTAGCAGCTTATCAGGTTGGGCAAACTGTCCAGTTGAGTGCGCCGTTGTTGATGGCAGAAAGTGCTGGTGACATCGTGATTAAGATTGAGAATGCTAAAGGGCTCGGTATTGATCTGGATATGCTGAATTCTGGTAACGGCGTTCTCATGCCGATGGGACTGTCTTTTGAAGTGGTGTCGATTGAGGCGATTGAAGGGCAGATGGTTTATACATTAAAGGCGTTGGTGAATTAGATGAAACTTATTTTAAAAAATGGGATGAGCGTTTTATATCGAGATGG
Organism: Acinetobacter sp.; assembly: GCF_049284435.1. Classification (GTDB taxonomy): domain Bacteria; phylum Pseudomonadota; class Gammaproteobacteria; order Pseudomonadales; family Moraxellaceae; genus Acinetobacter. The sequence goes on from NZ_JBAPXX010000071.1 coordinate 76,732, forward strand.
GATGTCTTTAACCGGATTGAACATTGACTCCATTGTTGCAGAATCAAAAGAGGATCGAGAAAATCTTAAAATGCTTCTGATGGGTGCTTTAAAGGTCGATGAGCGTGGTTGTCATGCATTAGGGCGTAATATTGGTTCAAATGCTTTAACCCAAAATCCAGATGTATCGAATGGAAGTATGGCTTTAGGTAATGATGAATCTATTTCAAATCTATCTGAAAGATTTAAAAATCTTGCTTTTGATACGAAGTTGGCAGCTATTAATGCTTTGAGTGCTGTGGCGAGTATTGATGGGTACTTTGGTGCAAAGACCGAGGCTATTGAAAAACTTGAATTGTTAATCCAATCACTCTAAAAAATCTGAAATTTGAACCGCTCCATCTGGGGCGGTTTTTTTTATGGAGCATGAAAAATGCCTGAACTAAATCAGGAGCATTTGCGCTGTCAGTTTACGGCCGTAAATGTTCCGATCACCACAGTAGAAGATGGCGAGAAGAAACGCCGTACTTTTGAAGCAGAAGTGTATAGCGGTGGCCGCATCGATAATCACTATTACTGGGGCCGAGCAGGTGTGGTTATTGATCTGCAGGGGCTTCAACTCAAACCTAAAACTGGGCTTGTTGAAGAGCATTTTGGCGGTAAGCGTGTCGGTGTAGCCACTTCATACGAAATCAATCAAACCTTTAAAGCAAAAGGTCACTTTCTCAGCAATGCAAAAGCAAAAGAAATCGTGCAAGACATCGATGAGGAATATCCATTTCAAATGTCTTGGTGGGCTGATCCTGAATCCATTGAAGAAATTGCACCAGGTAAAACAGTTGAAGTAAATGGTCAGCAATTCACGGGTCCACTGCATGTGTTCCGAAATGTGCGAGTACATGAAATCACAATTTGTGGTGTGGGTGCAGATACTCAAACCACTATTGAAGCCTTCTCGGGCAAAGCTAACCCAAATCCAACCAAAGAGGACACAGACGTGACCGAATTAGAAAAAGCACAACAGGCCAAAGAGCAAGCAGAGCGTGAACGTGATGATGCTCTCGCTGAACTGAAACAATTCAAAGCACAAAAGCGTGCTGATGAAATTGCAGCTTTAGAAACTGAGCTGAAAACACAGTTCAGTGCTGAAGACAAAACGGCTTATACCAATATGGATGATTCAGTTTTTAGCTTTACTGCTAAGCAGCTTCGTCAATTCTCAGCGGGTAATCAACAACCGCCAGCTGGACAACAGACACAGCAAGTACCAGGTGTAAATCCAGCATTTGCACATTTGTTTAGTCATCAGGCGAATGGTGCGCAAGGTGGTCAGCCACAACAGCAAGGCTCAGCTCTGGATCAGGCATTCAATCAGTTTGTAGCAGCACAGCAACAAGGAGCTAAATCATGAGTCAGGAATTAACAGGCACTATTGAGAATAAACAGCTGGTAGTCGGTGATGGTGTTCGTACTGAAAATGCCAAAGTAAAAACAGCCACGGCGTATAAGCGCGGGGATCTACTGAATGTGGGTGCTAACAATATGGCTGACCATCCGGTTGTCACAGAAGGGGTAGTGGGAGACTGGAACGCTATCGCTATATCAGATTTTACTGTAGAGCAGGCCACTTATCATGCTGCCAATAATTTGGAAATGCCAATTTACGTGCAGGGTGCATTTGATATTGCAGTAGTTACAGTGAATGGAACGCCGTTGACCACTGCTCAATATGATGCAGTGCGTGCACAGGCCTTAAAAAACAAAATCGAACTTCGTAAGGTTGTGGGGAATTAAGACATGAGTCAAACTTTTACATTTCAAAATGCACCAGTTGAATTGCTGGATGTACCACAGCTGGTGTTGCTGACCGATACTACTCAAAAGGTGGATACCTGGTTGATGGATCGCTTTTTCCCTCAACGTGTTTCGTACACTAAAAAAGAGGTTCCAGTAGGTGAGCTGAATACAGCAACCCCACTTGCGCCGTTTGTTACTCCGACAGCAGCTGGTCGACAGATCAAAGTGGGTGAATCTGGTAACGTGAAATTCGTTAAGCCGGCTTACTTAAAACCTATGATGACGGTGATGCCGAGCGAAGTGCAGAACACGGCGCTGATTTCACGATTACGTCAATTTGGTGTAATTGCTACCGGTTCAAATCGTTTATCTGATGCAGATCTACTACTGATTGATCAGGCTCAAAAAGCTTTATATCTTCGCCAATCAATTGAAAACCGGAAGTTATTGATTGCCCGCGATGTACTGCTTTACGGTAAAACCACTTTTGCTTCTGCAGACTTCCCGATGTACGAAGTGGATTATGAGCGTAATCCAGCGTGTAACTTTACACCGTTGATCAAATGGGGACAGGCTGGAGCTACACCAGTTAAAGATATTCAGACCATGATTGACTTGTCTATTGAGCACTCGGGTACATCACCTATCATGGCCTTGACCACATCTAAGGTATACAACACCTTAATCAAGGATCCAGAGTTCAAAGAGAAATTCATTGCGCCGTATGCTGGTATCAGCGTTCCGCTGACTCCAACTTTCGATCAAGCTGATAAGCCTCAATTCCGTGGCACAGTCGATAATATTGAAATTTGGACTTATGACGTAGGTCATAATATGGGTGGAACTTCTGAGCGCTTTATCCCTGAAGACTTCTTTGGTCTTGTTTCGGATGCGAATGGATGGATTGCACATTGTGCATTGCAAAACGTTGAAGCATTTGGCCAAGCTCTGGAATTCTATTTGGGTCAGTGGCAGGAAAAGAACCCTTCAAGTATTCAGATGCTCGCTGAATCATCTCCGCTTGCTGTTCCAAATAACAAAAACGGCTTAGTCGGCGGTCGTGGATTCGTATAAGGGAAATCAAATGCCAAAATACATTGCAAAACAATCGATCGGGCACTTTCGTCCTGGTCAGGAAATCAAAGGGCTTGAAGCTAAACAACTTCAGGCCCTTTTAGCATCTGGAGCTATTGAAGAATATCAAGAGCCGGAAGAACCTGAGGCAGACAACACCGCTGCTCGCCTGGCTGAACTTGAAAAGGCCAATGCTGATCTGACGAAAGCCAACACTAATCTTGAAGCTGCGAAAGTGAAGGCTGAAAAAGAAGTGGATGAGCTAAAAGCAAAGGTGGCTGAACTTGAAAAGGTGAAACCTGCTGCTAAACCTAAAGCAGACTCTAAAGCGGCTGACGAAACCAAGTAGGTGATCTATGTATGCGACTAAAGCTGATTTAGTCGCTCGATTTGGTGAAAACGTACTTAACCTTGCACTCATGTTTCCTGCTGATGCTCCAGATCCATTAGAGACAGCA